>NZ_JBFEFW010000009.1:0-224492 GCF_047229145.1 Brevibacillus jepli | reverse complement strand
GTTGATAGGTTCGGTGTGGAAGCGCGGTAACGCGTGGAGCTGACGAATACTAATCGGTCGAGGACTTATCCACACACTTAGCAATCATGCGTATTCAGTTTTGAAGGAATAAAAGAAGCCATCCAACTTGGATGGTTTTTTTGTGTTAGTACAACTAAGGATACGCTAAAAACAATGGTGTAGCAGGGTGTTTGTTTTCATTCATGGGAGTGTTGTTACGCTAACTGTTTCACTTGATCAATAAAACAGCGGCTGTCTAAGATGACTGTATATCCTTGTCTGAGACGCAACTGTGAAAAAAGATTTTGCAAGTGAAGTCAGAAATCTTCCTGTTCTGCTTTCATAATGGAGGACAAGGAATTTTATTGGGTAACAAAAACCCCATTTTCCCAACGATAAATTTGCAATGTAGTCTCAGGCTTGCCCGGCAGTAGTTCACCTGTATCCGGATTCAATTCCTGCTTCGTTTGCCAGTGGTAGAGCAGTGGTTTTTCACCGTCACCATGCAGGATTTGATAGCTGCCTACGGTCTGAAAAAGCTGACCTCCCGGCACGGAAACCGTTTCCCGTAGCAGTCCTTCCCATGCTTTGACCAGACGACCTTTTTCCAAATACCAAAGATTCGCCTCGTAGACCGATATGCCAGATCCGCCAGTATGCTGGACTGTTTCAAAAACCCGTTTTCCTGCGAGCAGACGCGGTTCATCCTGGTCGTTCTTGCCTATCTGCGGGTGATTCACTTCTCGTGTATAATCCCAACGATCCAATTGCAGGCGGGGTGGATTCCATTCCTCTTCGGCGATAAGGGCATACGTACGATTCGGCTTTTGATCCAAAATGTAAAAGCTTCCGATATGTACGCTGCCGTTATGCTTGGCGACAATTTCTCGTTCCGGGTCATCATCCAGATTAACGAGCTGAAAGTCAAAGTTGTCGGTTACAATTGAGTTTTTGGCTTGCTTGTTAATCCATTCGAGTACTTGGGCTTTGGTAGGCTCCTTGGAGGCAGGGGACACTGGGGCAGCCTGGACGAGAAATGGGATGGCAAGTACAGCTGTTAAGCTGAGCAACAGGCGAGAAATACGCAACGGTAACGAGCTCCTTTCCAGGATGAGATCGCGGATCACGATCTGTTTAGTTGGAAGACGAGCAGTCAGTGGCAAAAGTTACGGCGAAGTGGAGTAAATTTCAACCCGCGAACAGCGCTGTCTTTTGTTACAATGAAAAGCAAACACATGATCGTGGAGAGTGATACAAGTTATGCGGATTTTACATACGGCCGACTGGCATTTCGGGCGACAGCTGGAAGGGCGCGACCGACGAATAGAACAAGCGGCATTTGTGGACGAGCTTTGCGGCATTGCAGATGAGCGGGAAGTAGATTTGGTGCTTATTGCAGGGGATGTGTACGATTCGGTCAATCCGCCTGCTTGGGCTGAAGAGCTTTTTTATGATGCATTGGAGCGCTTGTCTTCGGAAGGCAGGCGAGGTGTCGTCGTGATCGCGGGGAACCATGATCAGCCTGAGCGGGTACGGGCAGCAGCACCGCTTGCCACCAAACACGGGATTGTTCTGTTAGGGTTGCCGAAGGAGGCGCCTTTGCTCACGCAGGAAGCTTCGCCAGATCGTGTGCAAATCATACAGGGCGGCCCTTCCTGGCTGGAAATGAAGATTCCTGGCTGCGCGGCGAACGCGGTCGTTTTGGCCTTGCCATATCCTTCAGAATCAAGATTGAAGGAGCTCTTGAGCGAGAGCTTTACCCAAGAGCAGATGCAGCTTGCTTTTTCCGAGCGTATTGCGCAATTGCTTGCGGAACTGTCTGTTCATTTTCGTGAGGATACCGTGAATTTGGTTACGAGCCATTTGTTTGTCATGGGCGGGATGGAGACAGATTCGGAGCGACCGATTCAGATTGGTGGGGCTTTAACTGTTTCACCGCAGGCTTTTCCAAAGAACGCGGATTATGTGGCGCTCGGTCATCTTCATCGTCTGCAAAAGCTCAGTGACAAGCCGTTGGTACGCTACAGTGGTTCACCGATTTCCTACAGCTTTTCCGAGGCGGGACAAAGCAAGGCAGTTGTGATTGTCGAGGTAGAGCCAGGACAGGATGTGCGCGAGGAGATTGTGTATTTGACGAGTGCACGGCCACTGGCGCGTTGGAGGGCGACGGAGGGGATTGAACAGGTCGAGCGCTGGCTTGCAGAGGGACGCGATGCAGGGGCGTGGATTGACTTGGAACTGCATGTGTCTGGCGTAATCGACCCGGCAGAATTTCAGCGTGTCCGCAAGCTGTCCGATGACTTTTTGAAAATACAACGCGTCGTCGTCCGGGAAGAGCGTGAGGAAGACGATACAGAGAGGGTCGAGCTGACAGAGCTGACGTCTGATCAATTATTCAGACGCTTCTACGAACGGAGAAGGGGAGCTGAGCCGGATGAGCAGCTGGTTGCCCTGTTTCAGCGGCTATTGGCAGAAACCGGAGGAGAGGGGGAGGACGAGTGAGACCGATACGATTGAAGCTGGCAGGGATGCACAGCTACCGGGAAATGCAAGAGGTTGATTTCGAAATGCTTTGTCAGGCGGGATTGTTTGGGATATTCGGCCCGACAGGAAGTGGTAAATCGACGATCCTGGACGCGATCACGCTTGCTTTGTACGGGCAGGTCGTCCGGCTGGGCGGGGGAAATCATCCTAAGGAAGTACTGAATCAGCTGGAGCAACGCGTTTTCGTTTCTTTTACATTTGAGCTGGGGACTGGCGACGAACGCCGACAATATACAGTAGAACGGGAATTTGGTCTGGATAAAAAGGGGAACAAGCGACAGCCTGAAGTGAGGCTGATTCAGTCAGGAGCCTTAACCGGAGAGCCGGATGTCGTATTGGAGTCCAAAGCCACGTCGGCGACAGCAGCGATTGAAGCGCTGATTGGTCTCACTTTGCAGGACTTTACCCGTGCGGTTGTTTTGCCACAGGGTCAATTTTCTCGCTTTCTGACGCTGAAGGGCAGTGAACGAAATGAGATGCTGCAACGGATGTTCCGCCTACATATTTATGGGGAAAAGCTGAGTGAGCGCGTACGACACGCTTTGGAGCAGGTCAAGGAACAGATGCATCGTTTACAGCTGGCAAGCGCGGCTTTGGGAGAAGCAGGGCCTGAAGCATTGGAGCAGGCGAGACAGACGTGGGAGGATGCTGCCCAAAAAGAGCAGGAATTCTCCCAGCAAAAGCAGGAGCTGGTCGGGAAGCTCAAGGAGCTGGAGCAGCTTAACCAGTGGCATCAGGAGCTATTGCATGTCCAGGCGCAGCTGCAGCAGCAGGAAGCAAAAGAAGCGGAAATGACCGTGCTGAAGGCGAAGATTCGCGAGTGGGAATCAAGTATTCGATTGTGGCCATTACTTCAGCAATATGAGCGATTGGATCAGGAATGGCTTGCAACAACAACGGCGTTAGAGCGCAGCCGCGAACGACAGGAGAGCGCGCGTTTGGCCGTGGATGAGGCAGAGCGTGAGTACCAAAAGGTTCAAGCTGAGCTGACTGTCCAGGAGCCGCTGTTAATTGAGCAAAAGGGCAAGCTCGTACAGGCGCAGGAATGGGAAGAGGAGCTCAAGTCGATCCGGGAAGAATGGACAGGCTTGGAGCGCGACTGGAATGAGGTGTCTGTTGCCTTAACCAGCACAGAACAACAGCTGGAAAAGGACGAAGCGGACTTAAAGAACTGGGAGCTTGAGTGGGCCGACCTGCAAGAACAGATGAAGCAGGTCATGATCTCTCCCGAATGGCGTGCACAAATAGCGGCAGCCAGAGAGGCGAAGCAGCAGTGGGAGCGGGACCATGACAAGGTGCGTGAGTTGGAAAAAGAACAACTCGCAGCGCAGCAGCACACTCAGGCCGCAGTCCATACTGCCGATGAGCACAAGCGTAGCTGGGAAGCGTGCGCGAGCCGTCTGGCACAAAAGCGGGAAGAGCTGGCAGCACCACCGGAATCAGCTGTGATGAGCGAAGCGGAGTGGGAAAAAGCAAGAAACGTTTTGGCAGAGATGAAGCAGGTAGGTCGCCAGTGGCGTGAAGTATTGCAGTCTGTTTCAGCTTGGCAGGAGAAGTGGCAGCAAATCGTTCAGGAACGCAAGCAGGTGGAGGAGCGCAATCAGGAGCTGACGCGGGCAGTCGAGGCAAGTGAAGCACTTGTGGCGAGTCAGCTGGCAGAGAGGGATGGCTTGCGTCAGGAATGGGAACGCTGGCAGCAGGAAAATATGGCGCGATTTTTGCGTGAACGTTTAGAAGAAGGCAAGGAGTGCCCGGTATGCGGTTCCGAACACCACCCACATGGCCACCAGAGCCATACGACAGCGACTGACGCGGGGACTGAGGGTGACGGGCTGCGTACTCGAATCAAAGCGTCAGAAGAGGCTTTGCGTGCGGCAGAACAAGAAGCGGCTAAGACCAAGGAAGCTTGGCTGGGAGCCAAGGGAGCGCTGGCTGCATTTGATGAGCGCCTAGCAAGTGTTAAGGCTGAACAGGAGCAGCTGGAAGCGCGCCTTTTGGCGATCAAGGCAGAGTGCAGTGAGTACGGACACCCTTGGACGGTGGATTCTTTTGAAGAGCTTATCGCGGTCTATCAGCGTGAGGAAAAGGATCTGATCGCCAAGCAAGCTGACAGGGAGCGGGCAAAAGCAGAGCGGGAACAATTGCAGCAGCAGCTGGAGGCATTGCGTGAGGAAGAGGCGGAAAAGAAGCGCCTGATGGAACGGAACATGCTGTTGCTAGAGCAGGCACAGAAGGCAGATGAGGAAATCAAAGCCCGTTTGAATGTTGCTTCCACGCAAGAAAAGCATTCAAGAGAAGAATTGGATGCGAAGCGCAACGATCTACCCATCGAGGAAATCGAACAACGCTATGAGAACATCGGAAAGTCAGATCGGCGTCTGGCAGAGCTGCAGCAGGTTCGATCCGAGAAGGAAGCACTGCGCGGGAAGCTGTTGACGCAGGTAGAAGCAGCCAAGTCGCGCAAGGCAGAGGGCAAAGCACGGGAAGCAGCGCTGAAGGAAAAGCTGGAGGACAGAAAGCGCATGTGGGAGCAAAAGCATACTCAATGGCTGGAGCGAACGGCAGGTCTTACTGCGCAGGAGTGTTTAACACGGGTAGAAGATTCACTCCTCGGCTTGCGACAGGCTGTCACGCTGGCAGAGACGAAGCGCAAAGCAACAGCCGAGGCGCGGGAAACGGTGCAAAACAATCTGGTCAAGTATTCGGAGACCTTGGCAATCCTCACACGACAACGAACGGAAGCTCACGAAACATTGTACCAAGGCTTGCAGGAAACTGGTCTCGGTACTGTCGAGTATGTAAGGGAACGGTACGCAGAGCGCGAGCAGTTGCCGCAGGCGCAGGAACAAATCGAGGCGTACACGCGTGTCGCAGGGCAGCTTCGTTACGAGGAAGAAAGACTGCAGCAAGCAGTAGCAGGCCGTTCATTTACGCAAGAAGAGCTCACCACTGCAAAAGAGGCGTGGGAACAATGGGAGCAAGCCTTCCAGGAGGCGCAAAAGCAAGTGGCTGTCGCCAAAGAGCACGTAGATCGCATGGAAAAAAATCATGACAAATGGCAAGAGCTTCATAAAGAGATGGTACAGCAGCAGGATGAGCAGAGCCGTTTGGAAGAGTTGAAAAAGCTGTTCGAGGCCAAGGCGTTTGTCCAGTTCATTGCGGAGGAAAAACTGGTATCAATCGCAAGAGACGCTTCCTATCACCTGAAGCGGATGACCGCCAACCGTTACGGGCTGGAAATCGGTGACGAGGGCGAATTTGTTTTGCGGGACGAGGGAGCTGGAGGAATGCGCCGTTCAGTGAGCACATTGTCTGGCGGGGAAACATTTCTTACTTCCTTGGCGCTGGCCTTGGCCCTGTCGATGGAGATTCAAATGCGTGGCGGACGCCTGGAGTTTTTCTTCTTGGACGAAGGCTTTGGGACACTCGATCCGGAGCTTCTGGAGGTCGTCATGGATGCCCTTGAGCGACTGCGCATGGACGATTTCACCATTGGCGTAATCAGTCACGTCCCGGAAATACGTGTGCGGATGCCGCGTCGTCTGGTTGTAACACCGGCAGAACCGATGGGGAAAGGCAGCACACTGCATCTGGAAATGGAGTAGGGAAGGGGAAAAAACATGGCAGTCCAATTTATATTGGGACGGGCAGGAACGGGGAAGACGGGCGCAATCCATCGGCAGATACAGCAACGCCTGCGGGAAAAGCCGTTGGGGTCGCCCATGATATTGCTCGTACCGGAACAGGCCAGCTTTCAGGAAGAGTATGCCCTCGCCACACTGCCAGAGCTAGGCGGTGTGATGGGGACACAAGTGCTCAGCTTCGGTCGATTGGCTCACAGGCTGATGCAGGAGCTGGGCGATCTGACTACCGTGCCAGTTGACGATTTAGGAAAGCATATGGTCTTGCGCATGCTCTTGGAGCGGCACAAAGAAGAGCTGAACGTATTCGGGCGCTCGGCGACACAGCCTGGATTTGCGTCTCAGCTCGGCCGCTTGATCAGCGAGTGCAAGTCGTATGGGGTATCCTTCACACATTCCGAGAATCTGGAGTGGGGAGGAGCCAATCTCAACCAAAAAATACATGACCTGCGCTTGATTATGAATGCGTACGAGGCTTACTTGTCCGAAGGGTACTGCGATGCTGACGACATCCTGAACCGAGTGGCAAGCGTGGTGCGCGATTCGAAGTACATCAAGCAGGCTGAAATATTTATCGATGGCTTTACCGGGTTTACGAATCAGGAGCTGCGCCTGATCGAGCAGCTGATGCAGCATGCCAAGCAGGTGACGATCGCCCTGACGCTTGACCCGGATGAACGAGATGCCTCTGTGGACGAGCTGGGACTGTTCCACCCTACACTGCGAACGTACCAAGCCTTGACACTGATGGCGCGTGAATTGGGAGTATCGATCGCCAAGCCGCTTTTATTGACTGAAGCACAGCGATTCAAGAATAGTCCGTGGCTGCGTCAGGTCGAACAAGTGTATTTCCAGTGGGGTGACCCGCCGATCCCGGATCAGCCCGGACGTGCAGATGAAGTGACGATGCTCTCAGCAGTGAACAGGCGTGCTGAGGTAGAGGCTGTTGCACTGAAGCTTCTTTCCTTGTCGAGGGAAGAGGGCTATCGCTGGAAGGACATGGCGATCCTGCTTCGGGAAATCGGGACGTACGCCGATGAGATTTCGGCTGTGTTTACCGAATATGGCATCCCGCACTTCTTGGACCAGAAACGCTCCGTCATGCACCATCCATTGGTGGAGCTGGTTCGCTCAGTATTGGAGGTCATTGTCACGAGATGGCGGTACGACGCTGTTTTCCGCTGCTTGAAGACAGATTTGCTGCTGCTGGATATCACGGATGAGCAGACAGCCCGCAATGAAATCGATCGACTGGAAAACTACGTACTCGCTCACGGTGTTTTTGGCTACCAGTGGGCAGAGGAGTCTGCTTGGCATTTCCGCGGGCAAGCAGGTGCCGAGGAAGACGCGCAAATCGATGAGCTGAGACGCAAATACGCAGCACCGCTCTTGTCCTTTGAAAAAGAGATGAAGCAAGCAACGGGCAAAAACGTCCGGGAAATAACGATGGCGCTATACAACCTGCTGGTCGCTCTGGATGTGCCAAACAAGCTGGAGCAGTGGCAGCGAAAGGCAGAGGATAAAGGCGACCTCGATGCAGCACAGGTACACGGACAAGTGTGGACGGGATTGATCGAGCTGATGGATCAGGTCGTAGAGGTAATGGGCGACGAGAGTATGGACTTGGCGACGTACGCCCGTGTGCTCGACAGCGGCCTGGAGACGATTGAATTGGGACTCGTTCCCCCAGCCTTGGATCAAGTGCTGATCGGGGCTATGGAGCGCTCCCGTCAACCGGATGTCAAAGCCTTGTTTTTACTCGGGGTAAACGAGGGCATTATTCCTTTGCGTCCAAAAGAAGAAGGAATTCTGGATGAGGCGGAGCGCGAGCGTTTGGCAGAAATGGGCCAGTCTCTCGCGCCGAGTGCCAAGCAACGGCTGATGGCAGAGCCGTACCTTTTGTACCAGGCGATGACGAGACCGTCGGAGAGGCTGATGTTGAGCTGTGCGTTGGCAGATGAAGAGGGCAAGGCGCTGCTGCCATCCTCCGTATTTACACGCATCCGCGAAGTGCTGCCGGACATTTCGCATCAAGTGTTTTACAACGAACCGACGGGGCTGCACGAGACAGATGCGTTCCTGCTCGGACATCCGCGTCGTGTGTTCCGTCATCTTTTGACGCTATTGCGCTCCATGAAGAAAACAGGTGAGCTTCCCGACTTCTGGTGGGAGGTATACGACTGGTATATTCGTACTTCTTCGGATGTCATACGCGAAAAGTGGCTGTTGTCCGGCCTGCGATATCTGAATCGTCCGCAGGAGCTGGATTCGGAGACGAGCACGACCTTGTACGGCAAACAGCTAAAGATGAGCGTATCACGTCTGGAGCGGTTCCAGTCATGTCCGTTCTCTCATTTTTCTTCACACGGGCTTAGACTGTCCGAGAGAACGATGTACAAGCTGGAGCGTTTCGATGTAGGGGAGCTGTTCCACGCTTCACTGAAACGCGCGGTTGAAAAAATGAACGAAGACAATCTCGAGTGGAGCAGACTGACGGAAGACAACAGCATGCAGCTTGCGAACGAGGTAGTTGAAGAGCTGGTGCCTGCGACTCGCAGCAGCATTTTGACGCGGACAGCCCGTTATCGTTACTTGTCTGGCAAGCTGAAGAGAGCGGTGGGCCGCGCCATTTACGTACTCGGAGAGCATGCGAAGCGCAGCCGTTTTGCTCCGGTTGGACTGGAGGTTTCCTTTGGGCCGAATGCTGATTTGCCAGGCTTGGGCTTAACGCTTGAAAACGGCGTGGAGCTTCAGCTGATTGGACGGATTGACCGGGTAGACCAGTCACTGGATAGTGAGGTTCCTTATTTGCGCGTGATTGACTACAAATCGAGTCCGAAGCAGCTGTCGCTCTCAGACGTCTGGAATGGTCTGAATTTGCAGCTGCTCGTCTATCTCGATGTCGTCGTGGCAAATGCCGAGGAATGGCTAGGGAAAAAAGCCGAAATGGGAGGCGTCTTCTACTATCAGGTAGCCGATCCTTTTGTGACGGCAAAACGTTTGTTAACGGCTGACGAAGCTGCCAAGGAACGGGCGAAGCGCTTGCGTATGAAGGGCTTAATGCTGGCTGACCCTGAGCTGGCGCGGATGATGGATGGATATGTAGAGCAAGGGGCGTCAGAGCTGGTGCCTTTTGAGATCAAAAAGGACGGAACGCTTTCGTCGCGTTCATCCGTGGCTACCGCTGAACAGTTCCAGGCGTTGACCTCCTATGTTCGCGATACCGTGAAGCAAATCAGTACGCGTATGACCAACGGGGAAATCCAGATTGAGCCGTACTCGAACGGTACGATGACCGCTTGCGATTACTGTTCGTACAAGCCGGTATGCAAGTTCGATGGAGATGCAGGCGGGAATGAACACCGACAGCTTGCCAAGTGGAACAACAAGCAAATATGGAGCATGCTGGCTGAGCAGCAGATGGCAGGAGAAGGAGGAATGACCGATGGCGGATCAACAATTGCAGGCCAAGCCTGAACAATGGACGGACGAGCAATGGCAAGCGATTATCCAGCGCGGGAATAATCTCCTGGTCGCAGCGGCGGCAGGCTCAGGGAAAACGTCGGTCCTGGTTGAGCGGATTATCCGGCGCATCATGGATGAGAATGATCCGGTCGGAGTCGACCAGCTATTGGTGGTGACCTTTACCAATGCGGCTGCGGCAGAGATGCGTCACCGGATTGGCGATGCTTTGCGAAAAGCATTGAAAGAAGACCCGCATTCTTCTCACCTGCGCCGTCAGCTGGCGTTGCTGCAGCGAGCGACGATTACGACACTTCACTCGTTTTGCTTGGGCATTTTGCGCCAGTATTACTATCTCATCGAGCTCGATCCTGATTTTCGTATTGCCGATCAGATGGAAGCGGAGCTTTTGCGTCAGGATGTTCTGGAGGAACAGCTCGAGAGCTGGTACGAGAATGACGCAGATTTTCATGCATTAGCTGACGTGATGCTGGACGGTCAGGATGACCATGCGCTGACGATATTGTTGCTGCGTCTCTATGAGTTTTCGCGCAGTCATCCCGCACCTGAGCAATGGCTCTATGAAGCAGCCGGGATGTTTGAGATTAAGGATAAAAGCGGTCTGGACGGGCTCGAGTGGACCAGAAGCGTACTGCGTTCTGTAGAGCTGGCACTCGGTGCAATGACGGCAAAGCTGCGAAGAGCGGTTCTGTTAGCGGGCTCTCCAGAAGGACCTGCTGCATATTTGCCTTTGCTTGAGGCGGAAGCGGCTGCCATGGAGCGTGCTGGAGCGGCTTGCAGAGATGGCTGGGAAGCGACTGTCCAAGCTGTTCGAGGTGTTGTCTTTTCCAAGCTGCCCCCAGTAAAAGGCACAGATCCTCTCGTGAAAGAGCAGGTGCAGGACCTGCGAAACAGCGTGAAAAAGGAACTGGCTGAGCAAATCGAGCAATATTTTTCGACGACAGTCGAGCAGTACGTCGCTGATTTGCAGCGGATTGCCCCTCACATGCAGACGCTGGCAAAGCTGGTTACGGCATTTTCGGACGCTTTTCAATTGGAGAAGCGCTCGCGTGGCTTGGTCGACTTTGGCGATCTGGAGCATCTTGCCCTGCGTGTTCTAACTGAAACGAATGAGCTTGGGGATACAGTTCCTTCGTCTATCTCGACCCAGCTGCGAGAACAGTTCGCTGAAGTGCTGGTAGACGAATATCAGGATATTAACCTCGTGCAGGAGACGATCCTGCAAATGGTTTCCCGAGATGGGACGAGTGGTCAAGCAGCGAATCGCTTCATGGTGGGCGACGTGAAGCAGAGTATTTATCGGTTCCGCTTGGCAGAGCCGAAGCTGTTTCTCGAAAAATATGTCACCTATCAAAAAGATGGTGATGCTAACGAAGAGTGTATCGGGCGGCGCATAGACCTGGCGGCGAACTTCCGCAGCCGAGGTGAAGTCGTGGATGCCGTCAACTTTTTGTTTCGTCAGATTATGTCTCACGGGGTAGGTGAGATCGGCTACGATCCTTCGGCGGAGCTGATCAATCGCGCATCTTATCCAGAAGCACAGCCGAATCGATTACAGGCAGAGCTGCACCTGATTAACAGGAATGCTGCACTAGTAGAAGAAGGACAGACGACAGTGGCAGAGATGACAGAAGAGACCGAAGCAGGTATTCCTGAGACGGCAGGTGAGTCCGCAGAGGAAGCCAGTGTCGCACAGCTGGAAGCGAGACTGATTGCCAGCCGCATTCGCCGTTGGATGGAGCCAGGTGAAGGAGAAGAGCCGCTGCTCGTTTTCGATAAAAAGGCTGGAGGAATGCGCCCGCTCGCCTATCGCGATATCGTTATTTTGCTTCGCGCGACCTCAGGCTGGGGACAAACGATGCAAGAGGAGCTGCATGCAGCAGGTATCCCTGTGTATGCAGAACAGACTGCAGGTTATTTCGCGGCGACAGAAGTGGAGACGATGCTCGCACTGTTGCGTGTAATCGACAACCCGCTGCAAGACATTCCGTTGGCCGCCGTATTGCGCTCTCCAATCGTCGGCTTGCGGGAGGAGCAGCTCGCTCAAATCCGCATTCAATATACAACGGGACCGTTTCATCAAGCTGTTGTTCAATACGCGGAGGAGCGCCCGGCGCAAGCGTCGTGGGAAAAACGGCTGCGGATGTTTTTTGGCCGGCTGGAAGCGTGGCGGACACAGGCTCGCCGAGGTGCTTTGTCCGAGCTGCTTACCATGCTGTATCGGGAGACAGGCTATCTCGACTATGTGGCGGCTCTGGAAAACGGTCAGCAGCGACAGGCCAATCTGCGAGCTCTCTATGATCGTGCGAGACAATACGAAGCTGGCTCCTATCGTGGGCTGTTCCGCTTTTTGCGCTTTGTCGACCGACTGCAAGAGACGGGCAATGATATGGGGGAAGCACGTACCATTGGAGAAAACGAAGATGTCGTCCGCATCATGACGATCCACAAAAGTAAGGGGCTGGAGTTCCCTGTTGTTTTTGTGGCGGGTATGGGCAAGCAGTTCAATACGATGGATTTGAAAAGCCAGTTTTTGCTGCACAAGGATTTGGGCTTCGGTCCGATGGCTGTAGAGCCCTCTATGCAGCTGCGCTATCCGAGTCTGGCTGCATTGGGCATCCGTCAGAAGCTGCGACGGGATATGCTCGCAGAGGAAATGCGCGTGCTGTATGTGGCTTTGACGCGTGCACGCGAGAAGCTCATTCTCGTAGGTTCAGCCAAGGACTTGGCGAAAAGTGTGATGGACTGGGGCAGACAGGATGACAGTGAGCGGCTCAGTGACGAAGACTTGATTCAGGCAAAAGGCTACCTAGACTGGGTAGGACGTGCCATGCTGCGACATCCTGGTGCGGGAATGCTCCGGTTGTATCCGGAGCAACAAGGCGCGGGAGAAGTCGTTCATGTGAGAAGTGTGCCAGATGATTCCGTTTGGTCGTTCCACTTTTATCTAGCAGATGAGCTACGTGCACAAGGCGAGTCAAACAACGACGAGGCGTCACTGTGGCAGCGCATGACCAAGCGGGAGGCAATAGAAGAGCGACCATCTGACGAGTCTTTGCGAGAAATCGTCGACTCGCGATTAGGATGGAAGGACCCGCATCCGATTGCTCCGCGCGTCGCTGCGAAATGGAGCGTCAGCGAACTGAAGCGACATGCCAAAGTCAGCAAGGGTGGACAGCCACTCACACTGCCTTCCATTACGGAGAAACCAAAGTTTTTGTCTGAGCAAAAATCAAATCGACTGACAGCAGCAGAAAAAGGTACGATTACGCACCTTGTGTTCCAGCATCTCGATTTGCAGCGTCCGCTGGATGAAGCGGATATTCGCGAGCAGGTGGCAGTGCTTGCGGCAAAGCGTTTTTTGACAGACGAGCAGGTACAGGCAGTAGATGTGTCCCAGATTGCCCGATTCTTCGCTGATCCTTTGGGACAGCGGATGAAGTCGGCGGCGGTCGTCCATCGTGAACTGCCGTTTACCCTCGTGCTGCCTGCGAATGAAGTAGAAGCGGAGCTAGGCAGTGAGAGCGGTGAGCGGGTCATCGTCCAGGGGGTTATTGATTGCCTGTTGGAGGAGCAGGATGGAGGCCTCGTCCTGATCGATTTCAAGACAGACTGGATGGCAAAAGAGGCGACTGCCCAAGCCATTGAAGAGATGAAGAGAAGATACGAAGGCCAGATCAGGCTATACGTCCGGGCGATCAAGCAAATCCTCAAGCCGACTGCGAACGTGTCTAGCTATCTTTATTTACTCTCAGGTGGATTTTCTCTATCGTTTTCAGATGAAGGTATGGAATAGTTTGTTAGACCGTCGGGATTTGTTCTGGCGGTCTTTTTGTTTGAATTACTGCAGTGGTGGAGGAAGAAGTGCATTTCCAGTCTACGCTTCGGCCTACGCCCCGCAAGGGGAGATTGACTGTCCGCTTCGAAATGCATGGCGGGAGCGCTTCAAACGTAGAAGTTTCGATGAAGGATTCCATGGGTGAAGCTGAAATTCCCCGCCATTTTTTCCTACGCTGAGATGGGCTCCAGAGGCGCTTGAAATGGAAATGCACTTCTTCTACGCCGCTTTTTATTAATTCCTTGAAAGTAGATCTAAGGAGTTTCATGCCAACTGAATTGTTTTTCGGAAGCTTCCTGCGTTAACTTGCAAAATGTTTTAAAACACGAAGGAATCCACAGCTGTACGAAAGTCCTGTCACATGTTTGGAAGGAGACCGCCCGAACGAAGAGAGGATACAGGCGACTGGAAAACATGTGGCAGGGCTTCACCCGACAACTATTGTTAGAAGACAACCACTAAGAATTTTACAAAATACGAACATACGTGCTATAATTAGTTAAAAATTCCCTAATCTTCAAAATGATCAAACAAGGAGTGAATCCAATGAAGATGTTCTTCCAATATAACTGGCAGGTTCGCGACGAGTGGATGGAATGGTGTACACAGCTCGCACCAGAAGAATTGCTGCGCGAGCGCACCGGTGGTGCAGGTACGATTTTGTACACGCTGTTTCATATTGCAGATGTTGAATATAGCTGGCTCCGGGGCGTGCAGGGAAAGCCGGATATTTCCGTGCCGTACGAAGCGTACAAGACGCTGGACAAGGTAAGAGAGCTATCGGATGCATGGCGCGCGGAATTGCGGGATTTTATCGAGAGTTGGTCAGACGAGATGGAGTACGAGCCTGTGAAGGTGGAGTGGGATGATGAAGTGCATACGAAGGGTGAGCTGCTTCGTCATGTCATTGCCCACGAGATTCATCATATGGGACAGCTGTCCGTTTGGGCGAGAGAGGTTGGGATTACACCCGTTTCCGCCAATGTCATTGGGCGTGGATTGGCGCAGCGGGAACGCTGACAGATGAGATCTACAGGCTCTTGTGCATAATTTTCCTCTTCGCGGTTCATACTCCAACTGTTTTCAATCAAAGGTTGTGAGTGGATTGTCCGCTTGGGAGGACGCACAATATGTCATGGAAAAAACAACTGCTACGAAAAAAGACGGTTGCACAAATGCTGGAGCAGGCCGACAACAACGAAGGCTCTCTCAAAAAGTCATTAGGAGCTTTTGACCTGACGATGCTGGGAATTGGAGCAACCATGGGGACTGGGATATTTGTTATGACCGGTGTGGCGGCTGCTTTATATGCTGGGCCAGCACTTGTTGTGTCTTTTGTCATCGCGGGACTTGCCTGTGTATTTGCTGCGCTCTGCTATTCGGAATTTGCTTCGACCGTTCCGGTATCGGGGAGCGCCTATACTTACAGCTATGCGGCTTTTGGAGAACTGGTTGCCTGGATGATCGGATGGGATTTGATTCTCGAATACGCAGTGGCTTGTGCTGCGGTGGCAAGTGGATGGTCAGGCTACGCCCAGGGATTGCTGGCCGGGTTTCATATCTACCTGCCGCATGCGCTCACCAGTGCGTTTGATCCATCGAAAGGGACGATTATTGATTTACCTGCTGTCTTCATCATTGTGATCATAACGGCCTTATTGATGAAGGGAACGAGAGAGTCTGCGAGCCTGAATACGATTATGGTGTTAATAAAAGTAGCAGTGATTGTCCTGTTCCTCGTCGTCGGGGTTATGTATGTCAAGCCGGAAAACTGGAGTCCGTTCATGCCGTTTGGCTTTGCGGGAGTAGCGACGGGTGCGGCAACGGTGTTTTTTGCTTTTATCGGATTTGATGCTGTCTCTTCCGCAGCGGAAGAAGTGCGCAATCCACAGCGAGACATGCCCATCGGAATCATCACGTCCTTGCTTGTGTGCACGATTCTGTACATTGCCGTCTCACTGACTTTGACAGGGATTGTTCCGTACAACATGTTACATGTCAAAAACCCGGTCGCGTTTGCGCTAAACTATGTCAATCAGGACTGGGTAGCAGGCTTTATTTCGGTAGGAGCCATCGTCGGGATTACGACCGTTTTGCTGGTCATGATGTATGGGCAGGCTCGTATGTATTTTGCCATGAGCAGGGATGGATTGCTGCCTGCCCTCTTCTCTCAGGTACACCCTCGAACGCAAGTACCACAGAAGAGTACCCTCGTCGTGGGCATATTAGTGGCGACCTTCAGTGGAGTTTTGCCACTGTCCAGATTGGCCCAGCTCACGAACATCGGCACCTTGTTTGCCTTTATTCTAGTCTCGGTTGGTGTGGTTGTATTGCGCCGCACCCATCCGCAGCTGCACCGGGCTTTTCGTGTCCCATTCGTCCCGCTTGTTCCTATTCTTGCTGTACTCTTTTGTGGATATCTCGTGTACAATCTTCCTGTGCTTACAAAGGTCGCTTTTCTCAGCTGGCTGGCAGTCGGAGCGATTGTCTATTTTCTATATGGACGCAAACACAGTCGGTTGGCAAATGACGACTCTCCCAAGTCATGAGGCTTCTATCATTTGATTTTTAAGTTTCGGGCATGTTCTTTTGCGAGCATGTCTTTGTTTGGTATCTGACAAAGACAGCCAATTCATGATAGAGTAAAAGGAACCAAAACGACGAGGGAGAACAGGCCATGAAGCGAAAACGAGCAGATCGACCTGGTTGGAGACGAGTGAAGCGATTGGGCTACCAGAAGAAATGGGTAGATGCTTTATCTTTTTCTGGGTACGCTGTTCGCCTGACTCTGGACGAGGTAAGTGAACCTGCATACATGCCTGTTGGCGATAAAACACTGTGTGTGGGCGATAGAGGATATGTTTACTTGCAATACTTTCCGCGTGGCCAAGCTTATGCCGTTACGAAAATGATGGATGAGCTGGGGAACACCGTGCAATGGTATATCGATATTTGCAAGGCGCATGGCAAGGATGAGCACGGGAACATTTGGTATGACGATTTGTACCTCGACATCGTAGTGCTGCCGACAGGGGAAGTCTACCTGCTGGATGAGGATGAGCTCGATGATGCATGGAATCAAGGAGTCATCACAAAAGAAGAGCACCAGTTTGCCACGGAGACGGCGGATCGCTTGTTTCAGGATATTTTGGCGGGGAAACGAGATGCTTTTGACTTTCCGAATTTCTTTGCATAGAATGGTGGAGAGTTTTACGCAGGGAAATATAAAAAGGAGGGAATGGGAATGAATGACAAAATCATGCAGCACCCATTCTACTCTGATTTCAAAGAACGAAGGCGATTATTGCTTTCGTTCTTTTTTTGATGGGTTCCGAAGAAAAGAACGTAGGGGGAGGCGCCATGCGGTATAAACGTGTCCTGGTCAAATTAAGCGGTGGAGCGGTAGCCAAGGAAAACGGGTTTGGTTTTGATCCTGAGCAGCTGGAGCATATCGCGGGGGAGATTCTGACTTTGCTGGATATGGGGGTCGAAGTAGCGATCGTGATAGGAGGCGGCAATATTTTTCGCGGAAACATGGCCGATCAATGGGGGATCGAGCGGGTGGAAGCCGATAACATCGGGACATTGGCCACCGTCATTAACAGCTTGATGCTGCGTGGAGTTTTGAAGGCCCGCGTAAACAGGGAAGTCCGAGTCATGACTGCCGTTCCGATTAATGCAGTTGCCGAGCCTTACATTCGTCTTCGTGCCGTACATCATTTGGAAAAGGGGCATGTGGTCATTTTCGCTGGGGGAAATGGTCAGCCTTACGTGACAACGGACTATCCTGCTGTTCAGAGGGCGCTCGAGGTAGGCGCAGACGCGCTTTTGGTAGCGAAGCATGGCGTGGATGGCGTGTACACCGCCGACCCGCGAAAGGATTCTACCGCCAAGCAGTATGTGGAGGTTTCCTTTGACGAGGTAGTCAAAAGAGATTTGCGAGTGATGGATCAAGCCGCGATGATTTTGGCCAGAGATCACCAATTGCCGCTGCACGTGTTTAACTTTGACCAGTCGGGAGCCATGGCGCGGATTTGTCGTGGAGAACAGGTAGGTACGTACATCAGCTCTGAGCTGGAGGCATTGTATAAGTAAGCAGAGGTTGGTGTGCTTGCGCTTGCAAAACGGTTGTCTCGCATCCATGGGGCAGCCTTTTGTATTTATAAGCCCCTTCTTCCTGCTTTTTTGTTTACAATGGATACAAGAATGTTGAATTGGTTTGAAAGGATGTCGTACATGAGTAAAACAGTCGTACTGGCAGAAAAGCCTTCAGTTGGACGTGACATTGCAAAAGTGCTGCAGTGTCACAAAAAAGGAAACGGCTTTTTTGAAGGAGATCAATATATTGTGACGTGGGCGCTCGGGCATTTGGTCACCCTGGCCGATCCGGAAGCGTACGGGCAGCAATTCAGCTCGTGGCGAATCGAGGATTTGCCGATTATGCCGTCGCCATTGCGTTTGGTCGTGATCAAGGAAAGCAACAGGCAGTTCCAGGTCGTCAAACAACAAATGAGACGCAACGATGTCGGGCAGATCGTCATCGCGACGGATGCAGGGCGTGAAGGAGAGCTCGTCGCCCGTTGGATTCTCGAGCTGGTGCACGTGAATAAACCAATCAAGCGCCTGTGGATTTCCTCGGTGACAGATAAAGCGATCCGTGAAGGCTTCCGCAATTTGAAGGACGGCAAAAGCTATGAAAACCTGTTTGCCTCCGCCGCAGCTCGTGCAGAAGCTGACTGGCTCGTAGGAATCAATGCCACCCGCGCCTTGACGTGCAAGCATAACGCCCAGCTATCATGCGGCCGTGTCCAGACGCCAACACTCGCCATCGTGGCGAAGCGAGAAGAGGAGATTCGTCGCTTTACACCCAAGCCGTTTTACGGAATGTCTGCGTTAGCACAAGGACCGATTCAGCTCCAATGGCAGGATCAGCAAACGAAGGATGTCAGAACGTTTGCCAAGGAGAAAGCGGATCAGCTTCTCGTCTCTCTCAAACAGGAGAAAAGCGCTGAGGTCATCGAGGTTACTCGTGCACACAAAAAGACGTTTGCCCCACAGCTGTACGATCTGACAGAGCTGCAACGAGATGCCAACCGGATGTTTGGCTATTCGCCAAAGCAGACGCTCTCCATCATGCAGGGTCTGTATGAGCATCACAAGGCAGTGACGTACCCGAGAACGGACTCTCGCTACCTCTCTGCAGATATCGTCGAGACGCTGCCTGATAGAATCAAGGCTGTCCAAATGAAGCCATATGCACCTCTCGCAGCAAGAATTCTGCGTGCGCCAATCAAAGTGAACAAATCCTTCGTGGATGACAGCAAAGTATCTGACCACCATGCGATCATCCCGACGGAGCAAGCTGTTTTTCTAGGCGATTTAAGTGATAAGGAGCGCAAGATTTTTGACCTCATCGTGAAGCGTTTCCTGGCTGTTCTGCTGCCTGCCTTCGAGTATGAGCAAACAACCATTCAGGCGAAAATCGGGAATGAGACGTTCCTGGCAAAAGGAAAAACCGTGCTCTCCCAAGGCTGGAGGGAGGCGTATGACCACGAGGTGGAAGATGACGAAGCGAAAGACGGCGTAAAAGAACAAATCTTGCCTTCTCTTGCAAAAGGGGATCGCCTGCACATTCAGTCAATATCCCAAACCAAGGGCGAGACGAAGCCACCCGAGCCTTTTACAGAAGCCAGTCTGCTGTCCGCAATGGAAAACCCGGCGAAATACATGGCAAACGAAAGCAAGGATTTGATCAAAACGATCGGGGAAACGGGCGGACTCGGTACAGTAGCAACCCGCGCGGATGTGATCGAGAAGCTGTTTAACAGCTTTTTGCTAGAGAAGCGCGGCAAGCATATTTTTGTCACAGCAAAAGCCAAGCAATTACTAGAACTCGTTCCAGATGAAATGCAGTCGCCGACCTTGACCGCCCAATGGGAGCAAAAGCTCGGTGCGATCGCCAAGGGAAGCTTGAACAAGCGAGCGTTTATCGAGGAGATGAAATCGTACGCCAAAGAAGTCGTCCAACAAATCAAGAACAGCGATCAGACTTTCCGTCACGACAACCTGACCAGAAGCAGGTGCCCGGAGTGCAATAAGATTTTGCTTGAGGTAAACGGAAAGCGCGGCAAAATGCAGGTGTGCCAGGATCGGGAATGCGGCTATCGCAAAAGCATTGCCAAGCAAACGAATGCCAGATGTCCGAAATGCCACAAAAGGCTGGAGCTGCGCGGGGAAGGGGAAGGACAAACCTTTGTTTGCGCGTGCGGGCACAAGGAAAAGCTGACGACCTTCCAGGAGCGCCGCGATAAGGAAAAGGGCAGCAAGGTTTCGAAGAAAGAAGTAGCCAAGTATTTGAAGGGACAGGACAAGGAGCAGGACGACGGAATCAACTCAGCGTTGAAAGACGCACTGTCTAAATTTAAGTTTGACTAAAAACAAAAGGCGGCCGACCATTCCTGTCAGCCGCCTCCTTCTATTTACTTTTTCTCCAGCACAGCAAAGTAATTCTCTTCATCGTCTGCGAAGTTAAAGACGCGGCCCGAAGGCATCGTGACAATGTCTCCAACCTTCACATTTTTATGAACGAGGTCGTTACGCAATTCCTCGATATTTTCCGAAAAAAGCAGGAGCGAAGGAGTACCAAGATTCATTCCGGGTGACATTTTCGCAACGAATTCCTTATTGTGCAGAACGATGCTTGTTTCTGCGCCTTGGGAGGGAGCGATTTCAATCCATCTCATTTCGCCGTTCTTCTCTTCAGAAATAACGCGAAATCCTAGTTTTTCTGTCCAAAAAATCACGGCCTGATCCTGGTTATTGACATACAACATGATTTGACCGACTTTGCTAATCATCATAAATATTTTCCACTCCCTGAATTGTAGTGAAATCCCGACGCTCTTAGTCCTTTCCATCGCCAAGGCATCTGATACCCATTGGAAGGATGACTCGTCTTGCTTGTCTCCATATTAGCATGAATAGTCAGACAGGGTTTCTTTTCGATTGCTCATGTAAAAATGAATTGCATTTTACGGGAGAGGATCATATACTCACAGTAAAAGTGAGTAATCACTCGCTAATTATTGAAGGTCATCGGCATATTGGTTCTGTGGCTTGTTTTTTTGGCATAAAAAGAAAGTGATTACTCACTCTATTATGGTGGTAGGGGGAAGTGTTATGAAACCAGTTGTTCGCTCCATTTGTATCGGAGGACTGTTACTGGCATTGTCGGGCTGCAATTGGACTTCTGAAAATCATCCGTCTTTATCCGGGACAATTGAGGCGATCGAGCTGCCGATCGTAGCTGAAGTTGGCGGATTGGTCACAAACGTTACGGCAGAAGAGGGAACTACAGTGAAAAAAGGAGAGCTGCTGGCCCAAATCGATAAACGGAGCTACCAAATTACTGTGGCAGAAGCGCAGGCAGCGTTGGACCAAGCGACAGCGAGGCTGGAAGAGGCGAAAGCAGGCTCACGCGACACAACGATCCAAAGAAGCATTGCCAATGTCCAACAGGCCAATGCGAACATCGAACTGGCACAAGCGAGAAAAAATCAGGCGGAAGCGGGTAGAGCGCGGGCTAGTGAGCAGATGACGCAGGCAGAGACGCAATGGCAGGGAGCGCAGCAGACTCTCCTTTATCAACAAAAAAGACTGGAGGAAGCAACAGCGCTCTACGAAAAAGGAGCGATCTCAGCCAAAGACCTCGATACACAGAAAGAAGCAGTGAATCAGGCAAAAACACAGGTAGATCAATGGGCGGCACAAGTAGCTCAGGTGCAAGCACAGTACCGTTCTGCTCAAGAAGACATCGCTGCTGCTGCGGCCCAAATCGGCACAGCACAAGCCGCGCAAGCCGGAGCGCAGGCGGATCTCGATCAGGTGAAGGAAGGAAGTACTGATTACGCGATTCGGGCACTGCTCGCCACTCAGCAGCAGGCGAGGGCGAAACTGGATCAAGCCTTATTGCAGCTGGAAAAAGCCCAGATTACCGCAACAGACGACGGCACTCTCTTGCGCTCCTCCATCGAGCAGGGGGAAGTAGCGAAAACAGGAGCTACTCTGTTTACGATGATGAGGACAGATAAACTCGAGCTCGTAGTGTATATCCCGGAGGCACAGTTGAATCGGGTGAAAAAAGGGCAAGAGGTTGGGATACAGGTAGATGCCTATCCTGGTGAGACGTTTACGGGAACGATTAGTCGTATCTCGGAAAAGGCAGAGTTCACACCGAAAAATGTACAGACGCCGGATGAACGTACAAAGCTAGTATTTGCTGTCACGATCCATATCACAGAAGGACTCGACAAAATCAAACCGGGTATGCCTGCCGATGCTTGCAGACGAGGAGGGAGGTCAATGAACTCCGCCATCCAATGCGAGCAGCTGACGAAGCGTTTCGGTGATCGAGTGGCTGTGAACAGTTTGACGCTGACGGTTCCCAGAGGCTCGATCTATGGTTTTCTCGGTCCAAATGGCTCAGGGAAATCGACGACAATCCGGATGCTATGCGGTTTGTTGACCCCGACGACGGGAAAGGGGACGGTGCTTGGCTTCGATGTCATGACGCAAAGTGAGGAAATCAAGCAACGGATCGGCTATATGTCCCAAAAGTTCAGCCTGTATGAAGATTTGACTGTCGAAGAGAATCTTGATTTTTATGCCGGGGTTTATCGATTAGGAGCTGCAGAACGCAAAGAGCGGAAGGCTGAACTGATTGAGATGGCAGGACTGACAGGCAGGGAAAAGCAGCTTGCTGGCTCGCTGTCAGGCGGCTGGAAGCAACGCCTCGCGCTCTCCTGCGCCCTGTTGCATAAGCCAGAGCTGTTAATTTTGGATGAACCGACTGCAGGAGTCGATCCTGTGTCCCGCCGGATTTTTTGGGACGTGATTCATGAGCTGGCGAGCCAAGGGATAACGGTACTGGTGACCACACACTACATGGATGAGGCGCAGACATGCGATTGGATCGGATTTATCTTTTTTGGAAATTTACTGGCGGAAGGCACTCCCCAAGAGCTCATAGACAGCATGGGAGTAGGTAATCTGGAAGATGTCTTCATCGATCTCGTCAGGCGGGAGGAAGCCAGACAGGCGGCGGAGGAGGGAGTCCGATGAAGCATTTTGTCTGGGAGCGTTACTGGTCAGTAGTGAAGAAGGAAGTCATCCAAATCAAGCGGGATCGTCCCAGTCTGGCGATTGCACTGGTCATGCCGCTGATGCTGTTGTTTTTGTTCGGATATGCCGTCAATACAGACGTGAATGATATCAAGATGGCGGTCTGGAATCAAAGTCCTTCTGCTGCCAGCCGGGAGCTGGTCGATCAGTTCGTCAATACGCGTGTGTTTGAGGTGGCAGCTAATGTGAGCGGCTACGAGGCAATAGAAGCCATGCTGGATGACGGCTCGGTGAATGTCGCCCTCATTATCGGTCCGGACTATACACGCAAGCGTGATCGCAACGAGCCTGTTGACGTTCAGATGCTTATTGATGGCTCTGATCCGAATATCGCACGTACTGCTACTTCTCATGCCCAGTTGATCGTTCAACACCAAGCGATTTCCATGCAGGAAACGAAACTGCAAAAGCAAGGACTGGGAGAGCTGGAACAGCCTCTCGGGTTGGACACACGCGTACTATTTAATCCCAACATGGAAAGCATTGTCTTCAATATTCCCGGCTTGATCGGTTTGATCATGCAAAACGTCACGATGATTCTGACGGCGTTTTCTCTCGTACGAGAAAAGGAGCGGGGAACGATGGAGCAGTTAATCGTGACGCCCATACGACCATTGGAGCTGATGCTCGGCAAAATTACGCCTTATGTGGGGGTAGGTCTCTTCTCGTTTTGTCTGGTGTTACTACTCGGAACGTATTGGTTCGGGGTTCCTGTAAAAGGCAGTATCTCACTCTTGGTTACCCTATCGGTCCTGTTTTTGGTGACCACGCTTCTCTTGGGTATTTTCATCTCGACGGTGGCGAAGACACAGCTTCAAGCGATGCAAATGGCGTTTGCCTTCATCTTGCCCAGCGTGCTTCTGTCCGGCTTTATGTTCCCGCGCGATTCGATGCCGCTCGTGATACAATGGTTAGGCGGGCTTGTCCCGTTGACTTATTTTCTGGAAATATTGCGGGGGATTTTCTTAAAGGGCGTGGACATCGATGCGCTCTGGAAGGAAGTCATTGGCATGAGCGGCTTTTGTCTCTTTATCCTGACAGTCGCTATCCTGAGATTCCGCAAGAAGATCGAATAAGAGGAGCGTAATAGTAGGATGAACAAGCCACCAACATTTGTAGAGGGCCTGTTGGAATATGTAGAAGAGCTAAAAGACGAGAGTGAGATGACAGAGAAGCAGCGCAATATTTTGCGTGCATCGGTGAAGCTGTTCGCCGAAAAAGGCTTTCATGCCAGCTCCACCGCCGAGATTGCCAAGGAAGCTGGGGTTGCAGAGGGAACGATTTTTCGTCACTACAAGTCGAAAAAGGAAATTTTGCTTGCCGTCGTAGCGCCTGTGCTGGTCAAATTCGCGGCTCCGTTTATGCTCAAGGATGTTCGTGAGATATTCAAAGAGCAGAACAATAAAACATTTGAACAAATCATGACAGAGCTGTACCGGAACCGGCTCGATCTAGTGATGGCGAACGAAAATCACATTCGCATTTTGCTGCAAGAAGCATTTTTCCATGACGAAATCAGGGAAGCGCTGATCGCTACTGTTTTCACCGGTGTGAAGGAGATGGCGACTAAGCTCATCGAGGCAAAGGTAGACGTAGGCGAATTGCGTCCGCTCCCGACACAGGCTGTCTTTCGGGCGATACTTTCCTCGATGATCGGGCTGGTTCTGTTCCGTCAGGTGTTGGACACAGATGAGTTCAGGACGTATAGCGACGATGAGCAAATCGCCATGACTGTAGATATTTTGCTAAACGGTATTGCAAATCGCGGTTAAAAATATGCTTTATCTAAAATGTTTTATTGATCAATCATCGTTTTTCTCTCTTTTTGGGTATAGAAATTCCAACTGGGAATGGTATAATTGCAAACAACTTTTTGTCTGTAAAAAACGGTCATGCCCGTTTTGTTTATCGATGGAGGAGAGAAAAACATGCATTTGTTATCAGAAAGAGAATGGCTTGCGTACCGAGAGAAAAACAAAGATCGTGCGCGCATGCTGATTTCTTGCCCGGACCGGGCGGGTATCGTTGCGGCGGTGTCAAACTTCTTGTTCCAACAAGGAGCAAACATCGTTCAGTCTGACCAGTATACGACTGACCCGGAAACAGGACGCTTTTTCATGCGGATCGAATTTGACTTGGTTAATCTGGACGAGCGCTGCGAGGAGATCAAGGAAGCATTCAGTCCTGTAGCGGAGAGCTTTGGCATGGAATGGTCCTTGGTCGAAGCGAACAAGCGCAAGAAGGTCGCACTATTTGTTTCCAAAGAAGATCACTGTCTATTGGAACTGCTGTGGCGCTGGAAATCAGGGGAGCTGTTCGCAGATATCGCGGTTGTCGTCAGCAACCATCCTGACATGCAGGAGACCGTAGAGTCGTTTGGCATCCCGTATCGCTGCATCCCTGTTACGAAGGATAACAAGCCGCAAGCAGAAGAAGCACAGCTGGCAGCGGCAGAAGGCGTCGATCTGATTGTCTTGGCGCGTTACATGCAGATTTTGTCCCCGCGCTTTTTGGACGATTACGCGATGCGGATCATCAATATCCACCATTCCTTCCTGCCTGCCTTTGTCGGTGCGAAGCCTTACGAGCAAGCGTATCGTCGCGGCGTAAAGCTGATCGGAGCGACAGCGCATTACGTCACCGAGGAGCTGGACGCAGGGCCAATTATCGAGCAGGACGTTCAACGTGTATCGCACCAGGAAGACGTCGAGGCATTGAAGCAGCTGGGACGTCAGGTAGAGCGTACGGTGCTGGCACGTGCGGTTCGCTGGCATCTCGAGGATCGGGTGCTGGTATACGGCAACAAGACGATTGTGTTTCCATAAGCATTGCCTATAAGAAGAGGCCTTCCTTTTAAGGAAAAGCCTCTTCTTTTTTTGCATTTTTTTCCGTATGAAGAGATTTTCCATTTTTTGATTCGTCATATAGAAGTGTACGAACAAAAAGGCAAAAGCTGCGCAGCGACCTTTTTGGCTGGAGGGGAGCAAACAGATGGAGGACGACAAAGAGATTATCGAGCAGGTGCTTCATGGCAATAGGGAAGCATACACGCAGATTATTCTCAAATATCAGGTGAAGGTGCTTTCTCTTATTCACAAAATGCTTGGGTTTCGCGAAGAGAAGCAGGATATCGTTCAGGAGATTTTTATAAAGGCTTACTATCATCTTCCCGAGTATAAGCCTCAGCACAAATTCTCGTCATGGCTATATCGCATCACGGCGAATCATTGTCTGGACGAGATTCGCAGGAGGAAGCGAACGCCCTATCTCGGTAAATTGGATTTTGAAGTAAGCGATTCCACTACCCCAGAGACTATTTTTCTGGAAAAAGAACAAAAAACGATACTCCAGCAGCGGATAAAGAGCTTGGAGAAAAACTACCGGGTTGTTCTCGAAATGCGTTATCTTCAGTCCTTAACATATGAAGAGATTGGAAATTCATTGGGCGTACCGATAAGCACCGTGCGAACACGCCTCGCTCATGGGAAAAAGAAGCTGCGGGAGATTTTTAACCAAGAGGGTAAAGGAGGGGAGTAGTATCTATGAGTTGTCAGAAAACGAAACAGCTTGTTGCCTATCTGGAAAACACGCTGTCTGATCAAGAAAGTGAAGAGATGGAAGCTCATCTGGAAAATTGTCTTCATTGCCTAGCATCGTTAGATAGTATTGTTGAAGGCATAAGTAGCACATATACAATGGCAGAAGAAGAGCTACGGAAGGAACCGATAGCCGACAAAATCATCGAGAAGCTTCCTGACTATCCCTTGGGAATCTTGAAGCTGAGAACGATAGAAGAAGCACCACCACAAATCGGATGGAAAGAAAGGGGTATCGATATTATGAAAAAAACAGCATTAGCCGTAGCGAGTATTGCCGCTGTTGTAGCGATGGGGACAGCCGTTTCACCGTCGTTTGCTACTTATGTAACTGGCCTGTATGCCAATACCACGAAAAATGTAAGCCCGACTGCGAGTCAAAGCATTCTTTCGAGCATCAAAGAATTGGATCAGGGAGTGTTGAAGGCCGCTTCCAATGGATTTGCGCAACCGCTCAAACTGTCGGCTACCGATCAGGGGCTCACCGTGGAAATGAAAGAAGTGCTAGCCGATCCACTGCGAATTGTAATCGCCGGAGTTATTAAGGATAAAGATGGAAATTCCGTTGGTATCCAAAATTGGAGAGGGAATGTTCAGGTAAAGAATAAAAAAGGAGAGGTTTTAAAACCGTTCCACGAGAGTAAGGTCGGGGGTGAAAAAACGCCAGAAAGGTCAAAGTGGTATGGTGACAACTATGGTGGCTATCTGGTGCTTCAACGGGAATTAAGCAGCTTTTTCAACGACGAGAACCCATTGCCAGATGACATCGTAGTAGAATTCCGGATCAATGAGTTTTTTAATCCTTCCACCGAAAAAAGTATCAAGGGCAAGTGGAATTTTGATATCCCGATCAATGTGAAGCAGACGAAGGCAGCGACGAAAACGCTGGAAGTGAATCAGCAGTACACTAGCCCTCAGGGGACTGCTTTTACGGTAAAAGAAATGAGCTTCGCACCGAGCGGAACCCGGATTGTCACGGAAACAAACATCAAAGGTGGCTGGGACCGAGATATGTTCAGCTTCCAGATTCTTGACGAAAAAGGAAACGTTGCAGCAAACTGGGAGGATGTAAGAAGTGTTCAACGTGATGAAAATGACGTGATAACATTCGGAAAGAACGTCATACGACTAGCGAGTAGCATTCAATACAATACCGAAGACAAAACGACTTTCTTGCCAGTGTTTGCCCCTCTCGATCCGAATGAAAACTATACGCTTGCGCTTGAGGAAATCAACAAGCTGGAGAAAGCGAATTTTAAAACGCAAAAGCTCGTACTCGATAGCCTCAAAGAAAAACCCGTGACGGTGAAACAGGATGGCCATACCTTTACTTTTGGTGAAGCGAAAATGGAGAAGAACGTGCTGGGTAATGAGCATATCGTCATCGACATCGAAGGTACACTGGGCAAAGATATTGTAACTGTGGAAGGCTGGAGTGCGGTAGACGAACATGGGGTAATGCGATCCGCATATTTCGATGGAAAACAGAGCACAGATGGTGCCGGGAATGTGGTGCTAGACGGTAAACTCTTCATGGATACCAAACAGTACAAAATGGAAAATGGAGAAGGAGTGGAAGTTCCTAGAACCAAGGAGATCAAGGAACTGACAATTGATTTCGCCTCCCAGCGAAAAGCACAGCCGAATGTGAACTGGGAAGTACCTTTACAAGCGAAAAACTAGGAAATACACAAAAAAGGGGTTATCTCAAAAGCCGTGGAAGGCTTAAGAGATGACCCTATTTTGTGTGAAATAGAAATTTTCCTATTTTTATATCGTCATCTACAAGTGTACGACAAAAAGGCAAAAGCTGCGCAGCATCCTTTTTGGCTGGAGGGGAGCAAACATATGGGGGACGACAGAGAGATAATTGAGCAGGTGCTTCAAGGCAACAAAGAAGCGTATGAGCAGATTATCCTCAAATATCAAGGGATGGTACTTTCTCTAATCAATAAAATGCTTGGTTATCCAGGGGAAAAGCAGGATATCGTTCAGGAGATATTTATTAAGACTTACTACCATTTGCCTGAGTATAAGCCACAGCACCAATTCTCCTCATGGCTATATCGCATTACAGCCAATCATTGTCTGGACGAGATACGCAGAAGAAAACGAACGCCCTATATGACCGAGATGGATTTCGAAGTAAGTGATCCTTCTACGCCAGAGGCGATCTATCTGGAAAAAGAACAAAAAACGATATTCCGGCAGCGGATGAAGAGCTTAGAGAAACAATACCGAGTTGTTCTCGAAATGCGCTATCTCCAGTTTCTATCCTATGAAGAGATCAGTCGTTCTTTAGGGATACCAATAACGACAGTTCGAATGCGCCTCAATTATGGGAAAAAGAAGCTTCGGGATATTTTTCAAAAACAGGGTAAAGGAGGGGAGTAGTATCTATGAGTTGTCCGAGAACGAAACAACTAGCTGCATATCTGGAAGACAAACTGGCTGAACATGAGCGCAACGAATTGGAAGATCATTTGGAAGATTGCCTTCCATGCCAACGTGCATTAGACAGCATCGTGCTGGAGATTTATCAGGCAGACGCAGAGGTGGAAGAAGAGCTGCGGACGAATCCTGTTTCCAGAAAAATCATAGAGAAGCTTCCTGACTATCCGCTGGGTATCTTGAAGAAAAAAACAATGGATAAAGCACCACTACAAATAGGATGGAAAGAAAGGGGTATCGATATTATGAAAAAATCAGCACTAGCCGTAGCGAGTATTGCCGCAGTGGTAGCGCTGGGGACAAGCGTTTCACCGACATTTGCCACTTATGTAGGCGGTCTGTACGGATACAGCGTCGCAGATGTAGGCGTCAATACGAGCGAAAGTATCATTTCTACGATAAAAGAAATGGATCGTGGTGCACTAGAAGCAGCCAAGAACGGCTATGTACAACCGCTCAACCTGTCTGTTACGGATCAAGGAATCACCATTGAAATCAAGGAGGTTCTGGCTGATCCATTGCGAATCATGATTGCAGGTCAAGTGAAGGGCAAGGATGGTAAGCCCATGAAAGATTCTGTAAGGTGGAATGGCGATTTTACTGTGAAAAACAAAACAGGCGAAGCATTAAAGGCATTTTACGTGCAATATGGCGAAGGGGATGCTGCGACAAAAGAGGGCGATCCTAAGCAAGAAAGCGAAAACTGGTATCACGGCTCTTATGGTGACTACCAGGTACTTGAGCGAGAGTTAAGCAGCTTTTTCAATGATGAGTATCCTCTGCCAGATGAATTGGTAGTAGAAATCAATATTAATGAGATTTATACATTCTCAAGAGAAGCACAAACCGAAGAAAGCATCAAAGGAAACTGGAAGCTGGAGATTCCTGTGAATATGAAGAAAGCAAAAGCCGCTACGAAAAAGGTGGAGATCGATCAGCAATACACCAGCCCAGGAGGCGTTAAGCTTCATGTAAAGGAGTTGAAGTTTGCACCAAGCGGAACACAAATCATCACGGAAACGAACATCAAAGGCGGCTGGAATCGAGACAGCTTCAACTACCAGATTGTCGACGAAAAGGGATCTGTTGTAGCCGTGGCGGACGATACGGGCTTTTACAATGAAAAGGAGAACGGTTCTCATAGCGGATGGAACGTAATCGATGGACTATCTTACGTTCAATACAACACCAAAGACAAAAGCACGTTCATTGATACGTTCGACTATATGAGCTCGGATCAAAAGTATACGCTGAAGCTAGAGGGGATCAATAAGATGGAGAAAGCAGCTTTCGAGACACCGAAGCTCGCATTGGATACACTGGAAAAGAACCCGGTTACGGTAGAAAAGGATGGCGCTATCCTTACATTCAGTAACGCGGAAATCGAGAAGGACGAGCGGGGAGAGGATCAAATCGCCGTCGATATCAAGGGTACACTCGGCACAGGGGTTGTAATGGTTCAAGGCTGGGGTGCTGTAGACGAGCATGGAGCAAAACGAAGAATGGATTTCAAAGGGGAACAGAACAAGGATGCAAATGGAACGATCGAGTTGGACGGTAAACTCTACATGAGTACAGTGGCATACAAAATGGAAAATGGAGAACCAGTTGAAGTGAAGAGCGACAAACCAATTAAGGAACTGACGATCAATTACGCCTATAAGCGGGAGGTACAGCCAAATGTAAGCTGGGAAGTACCCCTGCAACCAAAAAACTAGCATGGTAGTAAAATGGGAGTGTCTCATTTGTCGGGAAAACGACGGTGAGACCTCCCATTTTTTTCACCCAAACCTCTCTCGCTTTAGCAAATCAAGAAACTGCGCAACAACAGGTCGTTGGTCGGTGTCATCATCTCGGGTACAGACGTAAACGGGGCGCTTGATATCGACCCCAGGCACCCGTACGCGACCAATCTCTCCATGCTCGACCATTTCTCGGACTGCCACAGCAGGTGCCAGCATCGTTCCATATCCAGCCCGAACAGATTGGATGGATTCGACCAAGCCGTGGTATTGCAGTCCGACCCGCGGACGCTTGACGCCATGCTCGCTACAAAGAGCAAAGAGCCAATCCCGGGTCGAACTGCCTTGCTCCCGTAACAGAAACGGCTCCTCCACGAGCTGTTCCATACTGATCTCGGTTCCGACAAGCGGATGATGGGCAGGCAAAATAAACCAATAGGGTACATCCATCAAATGGAGTCGCTTAATGGGCAGCTCATCCCACGATTCCTTGATAATGACGGCCACGTCGACCTCGCAACTGAGAAGCAGCTCAATCGATTGCTGAGAATTGCGCGTGCGAATTTCCACATCGACTCCATCATGGTAGCGCTTGTACTGAGCCAGCCACTGAGGCACGAGGTAATGGGAGGGGAGGAACGTAGAAGCAATCCGCAACCGTCCCTTCCTGCCTTGCTTGAATTCTGTCAGCTGTGTTTCGATTTCACGCTCCCAGTCGTAAATACGGCGTGCTTTTTCATAGAGAAAGCGTCCCTCATAGGTGAGAGAGATACCGCGACCATCCGGGATTATCAAAGTCATGCCCAACTCGTTTTCGAGCTTGCGGATTTGGGCACTGACGGCAGGTTGACTGATCGAGAGTGCGATTGCTGCTTCGGTGACACTACCTCGGGAGGCTACTTCTACAAAAATACGGAGTGCATGCAGGTTCATCCAGTACCTCGATTCATAACTTTTATTTATGAGTTGTAGATAAAGATGTATTAGAAATGATGAGTGTCTGATCGTATGGTAGAACGCATAAAGACGAAAAAACGAGTAGAGAGAAGGATAGGGAGATGCGAGAAGTCAGTGGCAAGACACAGGTCGTAGCTGTCGCACTGGTGACGGCATTATGTATGGTAGGAGATTCTATGCTGTACGTGGTGCTTCCTCTTTTCTGGAAGGAAGCGGGGTTAACTTCGTTGTGGGAAGTAGGGGTATTGCTGGCGGTGAATCGCTTCATCCTTGTACCACTCGGACCTCTCGTAGGAAAATGGTATGAGCGCTCGGGAGGACGTACAGGCTTGCTTGTGGCCGTTTCATTGGCTTGTATGACGACCCTCGCGTACAGCTTGCAAGGCTTTTGGCTGTGGCTGGTGATGCGATGCTTGTGGGGAGTGGCCTGGACATTTTTAAGACTAGGTGCGTATTCCTTGATCGTGACCGTTTCTGATGAGTACAATCGAGGACAGCTCATGGGCTTGTACAACGGCTTGTATCGATTAGGGAGCCTCGGGGGTATGCTGGTCGGAGCGCTTCTGGTGTCTTGGTACGGGCTGTCTGTTGCTTCCATTGCTCTCGCGGTGCCACCCTTGTTTGCAGCGATTCTCGTTTTTCGCTATATACGTCCTTCCTTTACCAGTCAGGATCAGACAGGCGTGAAGCGGATGGAAACAAGAAAACGTATGTGGAATCAGGGAGCGGTGCTTATGATGATGATTACGGCACTACTCGTCACGATGGTGTACCAAGGGATATTTACCTCTACGTTAAGCAGAGTAATCGAAGTGCGCGATCCATTTATTGTGGTCGGCGGAATCGTGTTGGGGGCAGCGGTGATTGCGAGTCTGGTACAAGGCATACGCTGGGGATGGGAACCGTGGGCTGCCCCGTTGGTTGGTCAATGGTCTGACAAGCATGGCAGGACGAAAATGTTCATCGTGACTTTACTGGTCGCTGCTGTTCTGTTTGCCGGGTTGCAGGGAATGACTCCACTGCAAGGAACGACTGCGCTTGTGATATGGTTTGCCATTCTATTTGGCATTCAGTTGACTGCGACGATTATCACGACCTTGCTGGATACACTCGCGGCAGATGTAGCAGCGAGACAGGCCAACAGCCAGGCATTGATGACACAATATTCAGTCGTGAGCGATCTGGGCGCGGCGTTGGGGCCGCTCCTTGCCTTTTGGCTGGATGAACATGTAGGACTGAGTGTGATGTACATCGGAATTGCTAGTGTGCTGCTTATGCTTGCACTTGCCTGGTTGGGCCGGCCGAAGCTGATCAAGATGGAAAACGTCTCTTGATCGTGGCCATAACGTGGGCAATCGCAGCCTCTTTGTCAGGTCCGTGCAGCAGCATATGGTTGGAATTCTCGTACCAAGAAATGTGCGGGGAAGCTGCTTCATCCACACTGGTCGCGAGTATTTGTGCACTCACGGCGTGGACAGTATCGTCCCGCTTTGCTTGCAGCAAAACATATGGCGTCGTAATTTTGGATAGAAGCGGCTTTGTTTCTGCCAACAGCCGACGAAACTGCAGCATGCTGCTAAAAGGAATTCGGCCAATACCATGAATGTAACGTTTGGAGTGAGTAGGGAAATCCTCGCGCAAATAATGCATCGCTTCTTTGACATCCCAATATTTATAAGGGGTGTTGATGGTAATAAGCAGGGCGACGGAGTATTTGGTCGTCAAGTGAAAGGCGAGCAGTCCCCCCATGGAAAATCCAATGACCACGATCGTGTCGGCGCGCATGGCCAGGCGCTTGTAGCCTTCCTCTGCCGAGCGGAGCCAGTCGTGGCGGGTGCTTTTTGCCATGTGACGACGAGTAGTCCCATGTCCCTCCAAGGTAGGGCATTCCACCTGATAGCCAGCCTCGCGGAGCTTTTTGGCGAGTGGGAGTATGTCGTTGATGTCTCCGGCGAATCCATGGATGAGTAAGCAACCGACTGTTCCTGACATGGAATCTCTTCCTCTCAGATACTGGGAAATTTGTTTGACCATCATATTATATACGAAAAGGGGAGAGGGAAGCGACAGCACAAGTGTGCTAGCAACAATTGGAAAATGAAAAAGCGACTTCATGCAGCTGCGATGAAGTCGCTTCTCTACTAACGGATGTCTGTACCAGAAAAATAGGTTACAGCCCAATCGTTTTGAGTTCCGGAGAAACAATGAGCGTCGGTTGCGTGCAGGCTTGAATGTCTTCTGCTGTGTAGCCTTCTGCCACTTCGACGAGGACGAGCCCGTCTGGCGTTACGTCCATGACAGCTCGATCCGTTATGATGCGGTTGACAACCTTCTTTCCAGTAAGTGGAAGGGCGCATTCATTCAAAATTTTCGTCTCACCATGCTTGTTCACATGATCCATGATGACGACGATTTTTTTCGCGCCGTGAACGAGATCCATCGCACCGCCCATGCCCTTGACCATTTTGCCAGGGATCATCCAGTTCGCGAGATCGCCCGCAGCGGAAACCTCCATCGCTCCCAAAATAGCGAGGTCAATATGGCCGCCGCGAATCATCGCAAACGATTCAGCACTGGAGAAGTAGGCCGCACCTGGAATAGCAGTAACGGTTTCCTTTCCCGCGTTGATCAGATCAGGATCGAGGTCTTCCTCAGTCGGGTATGGACCGATTCCGAGCAAGCCGTTTTCGGATTGCAGCACGACCGTTTTTCCTTCCGGGATGTAGTTGGCGACGAGCGTGGGCATCCCGATCCCCAGGTTTACGTAAAAGCCATCTTCTATTTCCCTGGCGGCACGAGTGGCGATTTGCTCACGTGAAAGTGACATCTATGTTTCCTCCCTTGAATGTAATCCGTTTCTCTCTGTGGCTGTTTATGAGCGGACTGTGCGTCGCTCGATGCGTTTTTCGAATGAAGGAGCCTGTATCACTCGTTGCACATAGACACTTGGTGTGTGAATATGTTCGGGATCGAGCTCACCTGTCTCCACGATTTCTTCCACCTCGACGATGGTGATTTTTCCGGCTGCTGCCATCATCGGATTGAAGTTTTGCGCTGTTTTTCGGAAGACGAGATTGCCCATCTTGTCTGCCTTCCACGCCTTGATGAGTGCGAAATCACCTGTGATGCCATACTCGAGCAAGTACTCTTTCCCCGCGAAGTCGCGAGTTTCCCGTCCTTCGGCGATGGGTGTACCGACTCCAGCTGGGGTATAGAATGCTGGAATACCAGCTCCGCCGGCGCGAATTCTCTCTGCGAGCGTTCCTTGTGGCGTCAATTCGACTTCGAGCTCACCCGACAGAAATTGACGTTCGAATTCCTTATTTTCTCCCACATAAGAGGAGACCATTTTTTTGATTTGCTTTTCGCGTAAAAGAAGACCGAGTCCCCAATCGTCGACACCACAGTTGTTAGAGACAACTGTCAGGTTTTTCACTGCCTTGTCACGCAAGGCGATAATCAGATTCTCTGGAATTCCTACCAGACCGAAGCCACCCACTAATAAAGTGGCCCCATCGTGGATATCAGCCACGATGTCCGTGTAAGAAGTGTAGATTTTGGCCATGAAGATCACTCCCACCATGAAAAAATAAAGAATGTTTGTAAATGTGTAAGCGCTAACACTCTTATCATACAAGATACGAGTTACAAACAAGTGACGAGACATTTGGATTTTGAACACTCCCTCCACCTTCGCTCATGTTTAGAGGTGGGGGATTCTTGGGTAGTCACCTCTACTGAGGTGAAATGCACCAAGCTATCCCTGTCGTCCCGACAGTTAAGTTGTTTCACACAACAAGCGAAGTCCTTCATGCTTTATATTGATCGCGGCATTCTCGTCACGGTCATGTAGTGTCGCACAGTTAGAACATGTCCATTCTCGTAAATTCAAGTTCTTTACATCTTTGTTGCGGTTTCCGCAGTTGGGAGTGGAGCACAGTTGGCTGGAAGGAAACTGTTTACCGACAAAAGACAGCGTTCTTCCATACCATTCGGCTTTGTAGACCAGCATGGTACGAAAAGTGGACCATGACGCATCAGCAATACTTTTGGCCAATTTGTGATTCTTGATCAGGTGATTCACTTGCAAATCCTCCAAACAGATCACTTTGTTTTCGCGAATCAGTCTGGTGGACAGTTTATGTAAGAAGTCATTTCGGGTGTTGGTTACTTTTTCATGCAAGATGGCTACTTTCCTTCTCGCTTTTTCGTAATTTTTCCCGCTTTTTTGCCTGCGTGAGAGCATCCTTTGCCACTGAACAAGTTTCTTTTCATACAATCGAAGGTACTTGGGATTGCCTATCTTTTCCCCGGTGGAAAACGTTGCAAAATCTTTGAGCCCCAAGTCGATCCCAATGGTTTTCTTTTTATCCACGGGAACATACGAAGAGTAAGGGACTTCACAAAGGACGGAAACAAAATATTTCCCAGTAGGATTCCTTCGCACTGTGACGTTTAGAATCCGACCTTCTACTTCTCTGGATTTTGCGAATTTCACCCAGCCAAGCTTCGGTAGTTTGATTTGGTTACCATCGATCCTGATGTTTCCATTCGTATGTTTCGTCGTAAAAGACTGGACTTTATTTTTCTTGCTTTTGTAACACGGCGCTTCATTTTGTTTTTTGAAAAATCTTGTGAATGCATCTGCGAGGTTTTGAAGGGAGGATTGAATGGCGGTGCTATCTACTTCTTGGAGCCAGGTTAGTTCCTTTTTTAACTGTGGCAGTTGAACTGCACAGGAATGGTAGGATAACCCTTTACCCGTTCGTTTGTAGGTTTCGTTCCAACGTGCAAGAAATCGATTGAAGACAAAGCGACTGCAACCTAATGTTTTCGCGATGAGTACGGCTTGTTCCTGATTGGGAAAAATGCGAAATTGGAACGCTTTTTTACGGAGCATCATGATTCACCTCCTCCCATGAAGAGTTTACCACAAAAAGAACATACGTTCTACAAAAGCTGCAAGAAGTACTGAAAAAGCAACACCCCTTTCTTCACAGTGCCGATTCACCCCCCACTTTCGCCAGGCTATGCAAGGCTTAGAAGTGGGAGTCTTCTCGACTGTTATGATAAAAAATAATGTAAAATGACAGAAAAGTAGTACAATTATACCATGTTTTTCTGTAAAATATATTTTGTCAATGATTATCGATTCTTTGTCATAACAGGAAGATTTAGGGCGAAATGTGGGGTTCAGGAATGATAAATAAGAAAAAATGGATGGGTCTCTCGGTCGTGGTCCTGCTACTCGTAGGGTGCGAAAAGCTGAATGAGAATATTGAAAGTCTGAAGCGAACGAAAGAAGAAACCGTGATCAAGGTGAAAACCGTGAATGCGTATACGGTGGAGCAAGGCCAGGATGAGCGACTGATGGAAGTTGCAGGTGTAGTAGCACCGCGTCAGGAGCTGGCCCTGTCGTTTGGGGCTTCCGGGAAAATCGCCAGCATTCTCGTTGAAAAAGGAGCCACTGTCAAGGCGGGGCAAACGTTGGCAACCTTGGATGGTACGGCCCTGCAGCACGGAATTAGTGCGGCCCAGGGACAAGTAGCAAGTGCTACGATCAAGCGAGAGAAGGCCTCCAAGGGACCGGAGAGCCATGAGTTGCAGACGCAGAAGCTGCAAGTAGAAAAAGCAAGTGAACTGGCGCAAAAAGCGGAGCAGGAGCTCGCAAAAGCGGAGATTCTGTATGCGAATGGAGCCATCTCGAAAGATGACAAAGACAAGCTGACTTCGGCGCTGCGACAGGCCAAGCTGAGTCTGGAAGAAGAGCAAGTCGCATACAACAACTTGCTGAAGGGCGCCGATCCACTGGATATCGAAGAAGCGAATGCAAGCATCCAGCAAGCAAATGTACAATTGAGCCGCGCGAAGCAGGAAGCCGCTGATGCAGTGATAAAGGCTCCGTTTACAGGGGTGGTCGCAGCGATTTCCAAGACAGAGTCGGAGCAAGCTGGCCCTGGGACAGAAGTCATTCGGATGGTCGATACGAGCTCCTGGCTAGTCAAGCTGCAGGTAGAAAGGGAGCAAATCTCCCATTGGCAGGCAGGTAAAGTGGTAAAGGTGAAAGCTCCAGACGGCACTGAAGCTGAAGGAAAAGTGACGTTTGTCTCGCCTGTTATGGATACCAGTTTGGGGTCTTATCCAGTAGAGGTGACGGTAGACGGCAAAAATGTAGCGTGGAAGGGCGGCATGACCGTTACTGCTCAGTATCCGCTGCCTGCGTCAAATGTTGCGCTGGTTCCCGTTAGCAGCATCGGTGTCTCTGATGAGGAATATTTCGTCATGAAAATCAATGAACATACAGTTGAAAAGACGTTTGTCAAAGTGGGAGCATTGCAAGGAACCTTCTATGAGGTAGTGGAAGGTCTAGTGCCTGGTGACCAGATTGTTGCTGCAGGCTTGTCCTATGTAGTGGATGGTGAGGCGGTGAAGGTGGCGGATGAATAACAAGACATTTGTATCCATTATCCCCTCCTTTGCCCGCATCCTGGCGGTTATTTGCTGTCTACTGGCGATAGGGGCATGGTTCAGGCTGGATATCAAGACGTTCCCTGATCGATCTGTGCCGGAATATAGCATTAATCTCACCGTACCCAAGCTCTCCTCTGCGGAAGTGGACGAATCAGTCACGAGAAAAGTAGAGGAAGCCGTCCGAGCGTTAGGCAGTACGCTTACGATGACTTCTGAATCCCGGACGGGGTCAGCGACCATCACCGTAAAAACATCGGAACGAATCGGGTCGGATTACAAGGAGCGATTGGAAAAGAAGCTGGGAGAAGTAACGAAGCAGCTGCCAGTAAAGGAGTACAGTGTCAGCCAAAGCAATCTGGCGGATAGCAAAATTGGCTTTTACGTCCTGTACGGTACTGATTTGCAGACCTTGTCTGATATTGCTCAAAATACCGTCTATGACAAACTGATCAACCTGCCGGGAATCGCTCGCATCGAAATCGACAAGCAAGCTTTGCGGGAACAGGTAGATATCATTTTCCGACCGTCCATGCTACTCGCCTACGGGCTAACACCTGCCGATGTTCTGTCGCAGCTACCGACAGATGTGGTTGGGGAAGAGGTAGGCTCTGTTGGAGCAGAGGCAGATCGAACCATTTTTCAATGGACGAGTAAATCGGAAGGGCTGCAAGGGCTTGGGAAGCAATTGATCTCCACCGATAAAGGATACGTGCCTCTAAATATGTTGGCTGACATTCGTGATCGACGCGGAAGTAAAGGCGAACAAATCGGGATGTATCAAGGCTCTCCTGCATTAGGAATCACTGTGTATGCAGCAGATGTCGGGCAATTGCCTGTGATCAGCAATCACGTACATGAAGCGGTCGAGGAGCTGAATCAGGCTTCAGGCGGCAAGTACAGGCTCGATTTGTTTCGTGACGACGCACAGACAATCACAGTGGCAGTAAGACAGCTTGGAGCGCTGGCTGTTCTGACGGCTATCATTAGCTCGCTCTGTTTGTACCTGACCCGGAAGTCTTTGGCAGGGGCTTTACTCGCGCTTTTGGCGAACGTTCTTGCAGTCGGCAGTGTCCTTGGGGGCATGTGGCTCTCGGGAATCCCGTTGTCACTCTCCACGCTTGGTCCACTCATATTGTTTTCGCTCTTGTTCACAGGAGCAGGCTCTGCACTGTTTCATCAGTTTTCTCAATTGCCCTCGTACTCGTTTGTCCGTTGTTTGCAAGTGGCATGGAGTCTGATGAAGCCGTTTTTGCTTACGGTTGTCGTAGTGGCAGCTTGTTGGACGGGTGTCGTTTTCACTGATTTTCTCAAGGCAGAAGAAAAGGTTGTCTTGTACGATGCTTGGCCTGTTCTTTTGCTGGGGACTTTTGCTCTTATTCTTGTCTATGGATTTATCATGCCGGTACTGACAGGATCGTGGCTGGAAGCTTCCGAACGAGTAGAGAAGCAAATGCCACGTACCTCCAATAAAGTGGCAACTTACTTTCAAACTCGCTGGGAACGTCTAGTGGAGCTTGGGTACTTGCCCTATGGAATCACACTGGTTGCATCGATTGTGTTTGTCTTTTTGCTCAAGTCGTTTATTCTTGTCGATCCGTATGCCAAGCTTGATTATGTGGACAAGTCGCTGTCTTTGCCAATGGTACAGGGAAGCAGCATCGATGAGGCCATGCGGGCAGCACAAATAGCCGAGGAGCGTTTGCTCGCCATTGCGGAAGTCCGAGATGTATACACGATTGCATCCGAAGAAAAGCTGACGTTTCAACTCCTGCTCGTAGACAAATACGATCGGACGCGATCAATCTCGGAGCTGGAAAAAGAACTGGACAAAGAGCTGCGAGATATTCCACAGACAGACCCGTTTGCACTGGTGATTAATGAAGAAAAGGCAACTCGTCTCGTATTGACGATCATGGGGCCATCCTTGCAAACGACGCAGAATATCGCCAACGAAGTTCTGGCATTCATGGAAAAACAGACTGTGAAGAATAAAGATGGGCGTGAACTTGTGACCGATGAAAGAGTCGGTGAGGGTGCAGAGGGAACCTTTATCGACATTCGCCCGAAACAAGAGATGCTGGCACGCTACCGGATTACCCAAGAGGAGATCAAGCGACAACTGGAGAGTTATTTAGGGGAAAAAACGGTTGGCAGCGTCTACTGGAACGATCGTCAGGTACCTATTCACATCCGATTCCCTGACGGGTGGATGGACTATCCGGATCAGGTGAAAAATATTTTGATACGTACATCACAAGGCACAGTGCGCTTGTCTGAGCTGGTAGATTGGTCAATCGGCAGCGAACCAGCTATCTATCAGCGCGAAGACGGACTGTATGTCTTCAAAGTAAGCAGCGCCGTCTCAGACCCAAGTCGAATTGAGCTGTGGTCTTATATCATTCCGTATACCATGCAAGAAAAGGTGACGATGCCTGAAGGCTATACCGTATATAATGACAATGAACTGAATGATTTGGAGGAGAAAAAGCTCAATAAGGTCGATTGGAGCAGCCGGGTCCTGACGGTTGGCACCATGGTAGCCATCGTGCTAATCGCGAGCTTGCTATTGCAAAGGAGAACACGAGATGGAATATTTGCCCTCGTTCTCTTGCCAGCTTTGTCTGGAGGCTTCGCGCTAGGGTTGCTGTGGTTGGATCGACCGATGAACGTCATGGGCTTTTACGGAATGGCTGCTGCTGTTGCCGTCATTGTTCTGCAGACGTTACTTGCAATGGATGAGCTGTACAAGGCACAAGCCGAGCAGGAGCGGGTGTGGGAAGGTATCAAGCTAGGGGCCAAACGCGTCATGACCAATCAAGCAGGAATATACATTTCCATAGGGATAGCGAGCCTGCCACTGGCTGGGGGCTTGGGAGTTGGGAATGATTCGTTTGCGTCTTTTGCTAGCGTATTGTTATTTGGCATCGTGATGGGTGCTTTTTCTACAATGGTGCTCCTTCCTGGCATGCAGAACGCTGCAACGCAAAGACAGGCTGCCCATTCAGAGATGTCTTTACCGACCCTCATTCGTCATGTGCGTATTTGGTGGGAAAACGGCCAAGTACGTCGCCGCGATAGGAAGGAAAGACAACGGGAACAAGACCGCACACGAAAAAAAGGGCAAGCAGAAGCAAAGGACCACAATGCCCGAGAGTATGTGCCTGTAAAAGAAGACTTTCTGCCTCTTTCCTCTTCCACACAAGACGTCAACCGCTAAACGGGTTGACGTCTTTCTTTGTATAATCGTTCACGTAGCTGTAACGGACTAGCAGGGTATGCGTCATGGTAAGATAAGAAAGTGAATCGAAAGCAGGGGGAAGCAAAAACGTGCGTCGATATCGAAAAGTTTGGGATTACTTGTTTTTGGTTGCCATCCTGCTGGGGTTGTTCATTTCTTCTTCACAGCCGTACGCCAAGCAAGACATGCGGGGGACGATAGACAAGCTGGTGGATGAACAGAGCTTACTTGATCGTATGGGCGATATATCCATTCCGTATGCAGGCAAGGAAGTCAGCTTGGAAGAAAAAGGAGCAGCTGGGTTTATTGAGTTTTTCATACGGAAAGGGACACACTTTGTTGTCTTTGCCCTCTTGGCTCTTGGCTGGTATCGCGTGTTTTCACACCATCTCTCGTTTGGGCAAGCCTTGCCATGGAGCGGTTTTTGCAGTGTAATGACGGCTGTTTTGGACGAATGGCACCAGACGTTTACACCAGATCGAACCGGAATGGTTCAAGATGTTTTGCTAGATGCATCCGGATCTGTCACGATGTTGTTGATAATTGCTCTCAATTACCTGTATTCACGAAGAGCATATCGTTATAAAATGTAGGGAGCCTATCCATCCTATGAGGGAGAGAAGGCTGTGAATGAATGATTGGAGAGTGGATTAAATCGTGTTAGAAAAAAAGAATGTCCTTGTACTCAACTGTGGAAGTTCTTCTGTTAAGTACAAGCTGTATGAAATGCCTTCCAAGACTTTGATTGCGCATGACTATTTGGAGCAAATTCAGCGTGATCAATATGAAGATACTATCCGGGGAGTGTTTGAATCCCTCAAACAATATTCGATAGATATCGTTTCCCATCGTGTTGTACATGGCGGGGAAGCCTTCAAGCAGTCCGTTGTTGTAGATGACCAAGTAAAAGATCAAATTCGTAACCTGTCTCGTTTTGCCCCGCTTCACAACCCTATCAACCTGACCGGTATTGAAGTTGCTCAAAGTCTGTTCCCTGATCTGGTTCATGTGGCTGTCTTCGATACAGCGTTTCACCAGACGATGCCACCATCCTCTTATTTGTACGCGCTGCCTTATGAGTACTACGAGGAATACGGGATTCGCAAATACGGTTTTCATGGAACGTCTCACCGTTATGTAATGGGACGCGCAGCAGAAATGATGGGTCGCCCGAAAGAGCAGCTTCGTCTAATCAGCTGCCATATTGGTAGCGGGGTAAGTATTACTGCGATTCGAAACGGTGAATCGTTCGATACGTCGATGGGAATGACGCCATTGGCAGGGTTGTCAATGGGTACCCGCAGCGGAAACATTGATCCAGGGATCATCCCGTACATTGAGGAAATTGAAAAGACCGACACGGCTGGCGCTATTAAAATTTTGAATAACAAGAGCGGGCTGATGGGCGTATCTGGCGTATCCAATGACTTGCGCGACGTTATGAAAAAAGCTGAAGAGGGGCATCACCGCAGTAAGCTTGCGCTGGAATTGTTTACCACGATTCTGCATAAGCATGTTGGGCTGTACCTCGCTCGACTGAACGGAGTCGACGGCATTATCTTTACAGCAGGTGTTGGCGAAAATAGTGCTGCCGTACGAGAACTGGTTTGCGCAGGTCTGGAATTTGCCGGGGTCAACCTTGATCGTGAGGTAAATCGCACAAGCAAAGGTGAGGCATTCATTAGCACGAAGTACTCTCCAGTGAAAGTTATGGTCATCCCGACGAATGAAGAGCTCGTTATGGCGATGGATGCATTCGAACTGGGCCATAAATAGTTTAGAGTATGCACCTAGAAAGAATAGGCTTTTCAGTATTGGAATTTCTCTGCTATACTAAGAGAATGAGGCTTCTGGTTTGAGGTTCTCACCATTTTTCTGAAAAAATAAAAGGAGTGCAAACTGGATGGCAGTACAAGTGGGAAGCATCATCGAAGGAAAAGTGACAGCGATTAAACCGTTTGGGATGTTCGTAGCAGTCAGCGAAACCGAGCAGGGGCTGGTCCACATTTCCCAAGTAGCAAACGGTTTTGTTAAGGATATCAATGATCACTTTACCGTGGGGGCACAAGTAAAGGTAAAAGTACTCTCCATTGATGATGCAGGTAAAATCTCGCTTTCGGTTCGCGCAGCACTCCCAGCGCCTGAGCGTCCGGAACGTGAAGAGCGCCGTGGTGGTGGATATCGTGGAGGCGACCGCGGAGGGAATGCAAAACGAGAAAGCGGAGCTTCTTTCGAAGATAAGATGAAAAAATGGTTGAAGCACAGCGAAGAGAACCTTGCGACAATCAACAAAAAGAACGCAAAACGCGGCTACTAAGCCTTGCGATAACGTAAGAAGGACGGGACCTTGCTCCCGTCCTTTTTTGCGTCTAGTGTTCCAGAGGATTTCCTTCTTTTTCCCAATACTCAATCCCGCCGAGCATCTCTTTTACTTGAAAGCCGAGAGCGGCCAGTTTGGCGCAAGCCTTTGCGGCTCCATTGCAGGCGGGGCCCCAGCAGTAAACGACCAAGAGCTTGGTTCGATCGAGCGCAGCCGTCGTTTCCGTGGAAATCAGGGAATGAGGAAGATGCAGGGCGCCCGGAACGTGCCCGTCCCGATACGCTTTTTCACTGCGGACATCAAGGATACAGAATCCCGATACCTTGTTTTGCAGGTCATTCCATACGTCAGACACATCGGTTTCGAGTGAGAGCTTGGCGAGGAAATGACGCTCGGCTATTTCTGGTGGGGCAGCTGGTGTTTGCAGAACGATTGACATAGACATTCTCCTTACGTATGGTGATTGGGTTGTTTACAGCATAGCATTGAACTAATGATTACAGTTATCTATACTAATTGATGATTACCATTACTAATTTCTATGGGAGGGGACCGGATGGAGCTTGTCTACTTACATACGTTTCGTGAAGTTGCACGATACGGGAGCTTTACGCGAGCGGCGGAGGAGCTAGGATATGCTCAGCCGACAGTTACCGCCCAAATGCAAAAGCTGGAGCAGTCATATGGCGCACCGTTATTTGAAAGATACGGACGCAAGCTGCGGTTGACCCAGGCAGGTGAGGCTCTGCTGCCATACGCCCGAGAATTGATTCGTCTTTATGGGGAGTCTAAAGAAGTAATCAAGCAACAGGCAACGGGTCCGATTACGATTGGAACCATTGATACATTGGCTGCATTCTTTTTGCCTCCTTATTTGCAGGCTTTTTGTCAGGAATTCCCTCAGGTTGATTTGGTATTACGTACGGCAGGGGGAGCAGAAATTGTGCAGCAGATCAGGGATGGCTATCTCGACATGGGGGTCATTTTCGATAGGCCCTGTGCAGACCCTGAGCTAGTTACCCACGTCATTCGCGAGGAAGAACTGGTGATCATCATGCCACCAGAGCATCGATTCGCCCGAGCTGCTACGGTTACTGTCCACGATTTGGACAGAGAGCCCCTTGTATTGACCGAGGAAGGCTGCACATATCGGGGAATGCTGCTTGCGGCGTTTGGAGAGATGGGAATGACCCATCGGATCGCCTGCCAGTTCAGCAATCCGGAAGCCATTAAGCAATGCGTACGCTGTGGGTTGGGAGTGGCATTGTTGCCGTTGATGGCAGTAAAGAGAGAGCTGGCAGAAGGGGTACTCACCGCCATTCCGTTTCAATCGGATAAGCCGCCTTTTTCCATTCAGCTTGTTTATCATAAAAAGAAATGGCTATCACCTTCGATGGTGTCGCTTGTGGATACGATCACGAGATCAAAGAGAGAGGAATCGTGAGCAGGATGCAGCTAGATATTTCACCATTTGTCGCATGTACACCTGAGGAGACAGTTATTTCAGGAGTGCGGCTCTATACTGTCAGCTACTACAGTCAAGACTTGCTGGTAAAAGCAGCCCTGGCAGTACCAGAAGCCTATTTTCAGGAGGGAGCAAATCTGCCAGCGCTTCTGTATTGCCGAGGCGGGATTAAAGGAGTAGGACGTGTAAGACCCGAAAGAATCAGTCAGATGGCAGCTTTTGGCTACGTAATACTCGCTCCTCATTACCGTGGCAACGAAGGCGGAGAAGGGCGGGATGAGTTCGGAGGAGCGGACAGGCATGATGTTTTCGCTGCGTACGAGCTGCTCCGCAAGATGGAGAAAGTGGACAGCGGGAGAATCAGTGTCTATGGGTTTTCACGCGGTGGCGTCATGGCATTGTTCGCTGCTATGGAGTGCAAGGGCGTGCTGTCATGCGTCGTTTGGGGGGGCGTCAGCGACATGTTTTTGACGTACGAGGAACGGGTTGATCTAAGACGGATGCTGCGCAGAATCATCGGTCACCCGCGCAAGCAGGAGGAGGACTATCGTTATCGGACGCCTTTGTACCGGATTGACGAGATTTCTTGTCCTGTGCTCATCATCCATGGGATGGAAGACGAAAATGTCGGAGTGGAGCATGCGCATAAATTAGCTGATGCGCTGAAGCTGGCTGGCAAACCGCATGAAAAATGGCTGGCGCAAGGGGCCAGCCATCTGTTTGTCGGGGAAGATATTGAGACGTATACGCGCAAGATGTTCGCTTGGCTGGATGCACAAGCCTAATCTACTTTGGGTGTCAGCGGCAGAGTGATGATGATTTCTGTTCCGTTCCCAAGCTTACTGTTGACGTGCAGCTCACCGCCGTGGTTTTCGACCATTCGGCGCGAAATCGGCAGTCCCAGACCTGTTCCATCCTCTTTTAAGGAGAAGAACGGGTCGAATATACGCACGAGATACTCTTGGGAAATCCCTTCACCCGTATCCTGTACGTGAATGTGGACAGCTTGATCGTCCAGGCGGCTTTCGATGGACAGAACGCCGCCGTCCTTCATGGCTTCAATACTGTTTTTCATTAAATTTAGCAAGATTTGCTTTAATTGCTCGACATCGACGTGAATGCGAATGCCAGGATCGCAGCGGTCCACGATTTGAATGCCGTGCAGCATCGCCTCGGCATTCATCAACGGAAGAATCGAATGAATGACACCGGCTAGTGCAACCTCCCGATAATCAGGCTTGGACGGCTTGGAGAGCATCAATAATTCCGTCACGATACGGTTGACCCGCTCAATTTCCTGCAAGATCAAGGGCAAGTAGTACAAATCGCGCTCTTGATTCGATAACCGCTGCTCCAATAGCTGGATAAAGCCATAGATGACCGTAAGCGGATTGCGAATCTCATGAGCTGCTCCCGCTGCCAATTGACCGACCATGGCCAGCTTCTCGGATTGGTTCAAGTAATCTTGAATCTGCTCTTGCTCCGTAATATCCAAGAAGGCGACCATCCACCCTGTTTCCTGATCGTGGTGATGATTGTGCAGGGGGATGTACGACACCAGGGCAATGAATGGCGTGTCGTCTTTTTTGTACAAGGTCATTTTGCGATTGACGAACCAGGGAGTCGGCTCATTGCATGTAGGTGCTTCTAAGGAATCCTTGGACACCGGATAGCCCTGATCGTCGAGCTTGACTAATTTCTGTGCCAGCTGGTTTACATGAAGACCTACTGTCGCATGAGAATGGGTGATAATGCCGACAGGCAGGGAGTTTAAGATTTGCTCCCGGATGTTTTTTTCTTCGGTCAAAATTTGCCGCTGTATTTTATCTTGTTCGAACAGATTGGCAATGCTGCTCGACATTTTGTTGAACTCCTGCGCCAACTCAAGGAATTCGTCCTGATGGGTATAGACGATTTGCTGACCGAATGTCCCCTTGGATACTTCACGCGCTTGTTGCATCAAAGACTGAATCGGACGCAACAGCTCATTGCGGAAGTAAAACGTGCAGAATAACCCAAACAAGATAGAAGCAACCGAAACCGAATACGTCAGGATCAGTGAAACCTTGATGCTCTCGTTCGAATTCTGAAACTCTTTGTTCGTCTGATACTCCAGCTGATTGAGTGAAAACGAGAGGTCTCGCTCCAAACGGTCGAGTAATGGCTGGACTTCATTGGTAAGTACATAGCTGACGGCTGGAACATTTCCTGCTTGTAGCAGCGGATTGATTTTGTTCAAAAAGATAAAGTCCAGTTTGGATATCGATTCAATAATGGAAAACAAGCCGCTGTTCGCCTCGGTTTTGGGAAGCGAGGAAAAACGAGTGGTATCAATCAGATTCGTATAGTACTGATCAAGGTAAGACTCGTCACGTGTCAACGTATACATGTTTAGTGCATACGTCTTGGTGTAGATCTGGTTTTTGACCTCCAGCAAGGCGCTCGTTTGCGGCAACAGATTTTGCGTCAAATACACTTCATCAGAGGTGACCTTCGTCATTTGATAGCTGAACAGGGTAGTTACGCAACCGATGAGAAGCATCATTACGAGATAGCTGAGCATGATTTTTTTCTGAAATCCAAGATTGCTGAAAAGGGGCATGCCGATTAACCTCCATACGAGCCACGGGAAGGAATAAGATTTTGCAATTCCCGTTCTAAATCTTCACGTACATCTGCTGGAACCATATGACCGAATTGACTGAGACGGTTGACTCCTTCGGCAAGTCCGTACATGACTTTTCCATTAGGTAGTTGCTCTTGAATAAACTGCTCCATGATGATGCGGTAGCATTGACGAACATCCTGCATCATGGAGGCCAGCACGTAGTCTGGGGCAATGTAGCGCTGGTCTGCAATATATCCGATGGTGAATACTTTTGAGCGTTGGGCTTCTGTAATCACTTCGAGATTGAAGCTGTCGCCTGTGGTGTAGATGACGTCTACGCCTTGTGTAATCATGTCGCGTGTCGTATGAATGGCTCCTTCAATATCATTGAAATCAGGAACCTTTCCCACGATCACAGACGTATTGGGTGAAGCTTTTTTCACTCCCTCGATAAATCCTTCTACTTGGGAGAGCTCTGTCGGCTTGTCTACCATGATGTAGCCGACTTTTTGCGATTTCGTCATTTTCGCTGCAAGCATACCGACTAGCTTACCGGCAGGCTTCATATCGTAACGAATCGTCGTTTGATTGGGATGCGGAGCCTCACCGTTAAAGGAAACAAAGTGAGATTTCGGATAGCGTTTCGCCACATCAGTAAAAGGATCGGAGAAGATGAGGCCATGACCGAGTATCAGATCATAGTCATTGGCTGCATACTTCTCTGCTACTTTTGTGATTTGCTCCGGTTTTATATTGTTGGCGACTTCTAATGAAAAGTTAAATCGTTTTTGCAGTTCTGTCATGCTCTCCAGCGCACTGCTGTTCCATCCCTGATCGTACGTAGGCCCCTCCAATAGCAGGGCGACACGCAATTTTTCAGAAGAATGGCTGCTTTTATTCATGACTTTATCGATATGTTCCATACTTGTTACGAATTGACTGGTAATGAGCAGAAGCAGCCCGACTACTAAACCGGTAAACAAGACGGGAAATGGCAGCAGCTTTGGCATGCGGGATTCCTCCATAGAAAAAAGCATAATCCACTTGAAAATATAGATACATGTCATGCCTATTATATAGGTTCTCTGAAGGTTGTGCATGGAAAAAAGGGATACGGACAGGCTAAGAGTACGAAGAACCTATACCACAGCCATAAGGAAACGGAAGGGAGTCGTACACGAATGGACAACGATATGGTGGAAATCCCCCAGATTCATATTCCTGATGAGGTAACACAGGTCGATCGACCGGAGATCGGAGAGACCACTCCACACCCGAAACCAGATAGCCCACTTGCGTCTGGAGGGACAACTGAGTCTGTCAGCGACAGCAATTCGAATGAGAGTGAGAGTGGCGAGCGAATCGGATTTTTTACATAATGGCGATCGGAATTTGCGCATTCGACAAAAGAAGTCATTTTCTCTCGTGGACAAGGCTTGCGATTTCTGCAAAAGTAGGAAGTAAGATAGCAAGCGAGATGTGAGGGGATAAGAGTGCATGGCCCGATTGCTGATAGTAGATGACGCAGCCTTCACAAGAAGGGTGCTGACGGATATGTTAGGAGAGCAACACGAGATTTGTGGAGAAGCGAGTAATGGCTTGGAGGCAATCGAAAAATACAAGGAGCTCAAGCCAGACATTGTCACGATGGACATTACCATGCCGCACATGCACGGAATTGAAGCGATGCGTCACATATTGGATTTTGATCATGATGCAAAGATTTTGATCTGCTCGGCAGTTGGGCATCGGCAGAAGGTGTTGGAAGCGATGAAAACAGGAGCGAGTGATTTCGTCGTGAAGCCTTTTCAAAAAGAGCAGATGCTCGATGCAATCGCACGACTTTTGTAGACAGGCAAACAGCCGCCAGATCCCGGTTGGGGTGGCGGCTGTTTCTCTTTTACAAGCTGATTTCTGTCCCAATGCCGTTTGCTTTCGCCCGTTCATAGACGGTTTTGGCAACAGCTGTGTCGAGGTACGCAACACCTACGGATTTGAACAACGTGATTTCCGCATCGTTTTCTCTGCCAGGTTTATTCCCGATCAGAATGTCTCCCAACTCGGCATGCATTTGTTCAAAGCTCCATTCTCCACGTTCAATCGGGATGAGCAGATCGCCCGCTTCGTGCTGGGCTCCTTCCAACGTATCGACCACGACTTTACTGTTTTGTACGGTAGTCAAGTCGACCTCCTGCATATGGGGAAGAAAAGCACCGATGGCATTGATATGTGTACCGGGACGCAAGCGTGTCCCATCAAACAATGGGCTGGTAGCCTTGGTGCTGCAAATGACGATATCAGCATTCGCAACGGCCTCGCTGGCATCCTCCACGACGGCAATCTCGCCTTGCCACTCAGGATAGAGGGCCATTAATTTTTGTTTCATTTCGTCGGCTTTCTCACGCGTGCGGTTATAGAGATAAATGGTTGTCAGTGAGCGGACTTCCATGACAGCTTGAATCTGTCCGATGGATTGTGCCCCGCAGCCTAAGACCGCGCAGCTCTCAGCATTTTCTTTCGCCAAGTATTTGGTCGCGACGCCACTGCTGGCTCCTGTGCGCATAATCGTCAACAGGCTCGCGTCCATCATCGCCACATGCTTTCCCGTTTTCGCTTCGGTCAAGACGATGACGCTCTGGAGTGCTTTGATATCGTGCTTGTGGTTCTCCGGGAAAATGCTGATGATCTTCACGGCTACGTAATCGTCGGTTTCCAGATAGGACGGCATATACAGGCTGGTTGCCCCGTATTTCGGATGGTCAATAGCAGTACGGACAGGGGTGGTGACGTTGCCTAGCATATGCTCGCGGAATACGTGCTCCACATCTTCCAAACAATCTTTCATCGTATAGATTTGCTCAATGTTTTCACGGCTTAATACAAGCATCTCATTCTTCCTTTCCATCAGGATTCGTCCAAATCCAAATCCTTTGTTTCCTTCGTAGCAGAGACCGCAATGAGAGAGATCACTCCGGAAATGACGATGTACAAGGCGATTGGCACCCAGGAGTTAAAGGAACTTAACAGGGCAGTAGCAATGAGCGGTGCAGTACCACCCGCTAGAGCTGCACCGAGCTGGTAGCCAACAGTAACCCCAGTATACCGTACATTCGTACTGAAAATCTCAGAGAACATCGTACCCAATACAGCTGTGACCGGAGCCCAGAGAATGCCGAGTCCGATGACGGTAGCGACTGTAAGCCAGAGGGCCGATTTCAAAGACAGCATATAAAAGTAAGGGAATGCAAACAGCATCATGGCTACAGTCCCCGCGATATACAATGGCTTTCTGCCTACTTTATCTGACAGCATGCCCATGTACGGAATCGCGATGGTAGTCACCAATGTGGCGATCGTCACGGCATTGAGTACCGTTATTCGGTCATAGCCCAAGTAGTTCGTCGCGTAGGCAATAATAAACGTTGAGAAAATGTAGAACGGCGCCGTTTCTACCACCTTCGCTCCAACGGCGATCAGTACAGCCTTCCAGTGGTAGCGGAATGTATCAACGATGGGTACTTTTGCGATGTTCCCGGTCTTTTTTGCTTCCTGAAAAGCTGGAGTTTCATCGATGCCATTGCGAATCCAGAGTCCTACAAAGACAAGAGCGGCACTCAACAGAAACGGAATTCGCCAGCCCCAAGACATGAATTGGTCGTCTGGAAGTGCACTCATCAATGAAATCGCCAACGTACCGAGCAGCATGCCGATCGTTACACCCATTTGCGGGATACTTCCAAAAAAGCCGCGTCTGCCTTTTCCGGAGTACTCTACGGCAAGAAGCAACGCACCTCCCCATTCACCGCCAATCCCCAAGCCTTGAATCAAGCGCATCAGGACGAGAAGAATCGGAGCCCAAATGCCTATGGCGTTGTAATCAGGCAGCAAACCGATCAGGACGGTGGCGCCTCCCATCAGCGATAACGTCAAGACCAGCGTCTTTTTGCGGCCAATTTTGTCCCCGATATGACTGAAGATAACGCCACCCAAAGGACGGATGAAAAAAGGAAGACCAAACGAAAGATAAGAGAGCAGTAAGCCTACAGTCGGATCTGAGGAAGGAAAAAATAGCTTGTTGAATACGAGTGAAGCCATGGTTCCATACAGAAAAAAGTCAAACCATTCAATGGAGCTGCCAATCAGGCTCGCGACCAATGCTTTGTTTTGAACCTTTTTGGAAACGCCCGCTTGTGTTTGTAATGCCATCGGGTAATCCTCCTTTGTCGGTAGATATTGAAGTGTCACTTCAATCAATGAGTGAAGTAGCACTTCAATTTTGAGAATAAAGCGATTACATATCTGATAATAGTAAAGATTATAAGTTGCAATACAATTTCTAGCAATAGTAAAAATTGATACTTATGCTAACTTTACAACTTTTTTGCGCAAAGAGTATGATAGACCTATCCTTTTTACGACGAGGTATGCAAATGGAACCTACCATTGGTGTATTACTTAAATCGCTTCGTGTCGGCAAGAAGAAGACGCTCAAACAAATCGCTGAAAAAACGCAGCTGTCGATCAGCTTTTTGTCCCAAGTGGAGCGCGGGAAGTCTTCCATAACGTTGGAGTCCTTAAAAAAAATTTCGGAGGCCTTGGGAGTGAGCCCGGGCTATTTCTTTTCAGGTGAAGCGAGCGGGACAAAAGAGCATGTGCGCAGGGCGAGCAGAGAGAAATCCCAGCTTACGCGTGCTCCGTTTGTGTATGAGGACCTGTCAGGTGATTTGGCGAATCCGTCGCTCGTCCCGATTCTTGTCACGCTTTCACCGAATGGGGAAAAAGGCACGCCTTTTGTGCATAAGGGTCAGGAGTTTATTTACGTCCTCGAAGGAGTGCTGACTCTTTTGCTGGGAGAAGAGGAGCATGACTTGTTCCCGGGGGACAGCATTCATATGGATTCTTCCGTCCCGCACAACTGGTTGAATCGTACAGGCGAGGTTACCAGATTTCTGTGTGTCAATTCACAGGAAGAGACTTGAAGTCCGTTTTTCTACTATAATAAAGGAATGCGTAGAAAAGAGCGGTAAAGAGGTGGAAATGTGCCCGTAGAGCCTAACTATTTTCAACAGTATCAGCATGCTGATATCGACGAATTGGCTGATGTCATTGGAGAACTTTTGCAAAATCCGATAACGGTTGAAGATGCCGATCATAAACTGATTGCTTACAGCTCACACGGAGAGAGCACCGATGAAGCGCGCTGGTCTACCATCATGGGGCGACGGGTACCGGAAAAAGTGCTGACGCGCCTCTGGAAGGACGGCGTATTTCAGGAGCTGTTAACGAAAGACGACCCTGTACACATCCCTGCCAAGGACGAAATCGGTTTGGGTAAACGCGTGGCGATTGCCATCCGCAGAGGGAGTGATGTGCTTGGCTACATTTGGGCACAAGAGGTGAATCGACCGATTACCCGAGAAGATGATGAGATTCTCCGCCAAGCTGCACGCGTGGCTGTCTCGCGTCTCATTCAGCGGCAGGGAAAGCGCAAGGCGGAGGAACAGCGGCGCAAGGAATTTCTGTGGGAGCTGTTGCTGGGGAATCACAGCAGTGAGACCGTCATTCGCCAAAAAGCAGACAGCTTGCAAATGCAGCTACCGACCTCTTATTTAATCTGTATCATTGAAGCGGCAGGCGCGCGTCTGGATCAGTACTTGTATCCATTATTAATGCGTGACAAGCTGCTCTGGGTTGTGGACGGCTCCCAAATCATCTTATTGATCGGTCTGTCCGAGGCGAAAAAAGACAAGAGTGATGTGCTCATTCGCAAGGTGGAGCAGTTCCTGTCCGATTCGCTAGGCAAGCTCGAAGCGCATGTCACGGAAGGACGCCAGGTGATCGCCGGGTACGGCAGAGATTACAAGACGTATACGGATATTGTGAAAAGCTACAGGGAAGCGCTACATGCGGTCAAGATCAAGAAGCTGTTCCCGCGAGAAAATGAGGGCATTCACGGGTACCATCAGCTTGGGATATATCGATATCTGCTACAGCTGAAGCAGTGGGAAGAGGAGCAGGGCTATCAGAATGAACGGCTGGAAAAGCTTCGTCAGTACGATCGCGACAACCAGACTATGCTCTTGACGACATTAGAGACTTTTTTGGATGCAGCAGGCAAGGTCAACAAGACGGCTGAGCGACTGCACATTCACATCAATACGCTGAGCTATCGATTGCGGCGTATTGAGGAAATCATCCGTGTCGATCTCGACAATATGAACCAGCGGGCTGCCTTATACTTAGAACTGAAAATAGCAAAATTGGATGGGGAACAGTAGTTTGTTTGTGAATTTTCACAAATGAAAAGATGCTAAAATTAAAGGAATCTCCAAGGAGTATGCCGGAAGATACGCTGTACAATAATAGTAATCGCAAAGAAATCGGCGTTTCCAAGGAGGACATACTTATCATGATCGTCGGAATTCCTAAAGAAATTAAAAATAATGAGAACCGCGTAGCAATTACCCCAGCAGGTGTAGCTGCTCTCGTACAAAACGGTCATTCGGTTCGTGTAGAGACAAGTGCAGGTCAAGGTAGCGGTTTTACGAACGAAGATTACACAGCAGTAGGCGCAGAGATCGTCGAAACAGCAGCAGATGCATGGGCGGCTGACATGGTGATGAAAGTAAAAGAGCCACTCCCTGCTGAGTACGGATATTTCCGCGAGGGTCTGATTCTGTTCACCTATTTGCATCTGGCACCAGAGCCTGAGTTGACGCGTGAGCTTCTCGATAAAAAAGTGATTGCAATCGCTTACGAAACCATTCAGCTCGACAATGGCGCACTGCCACTGTTGATGCCGATGTCTGAAGTAGCTGGGCGTATGTCCGTTCAAATCGGTGCTCAATTCCTGGAAAAGCAATACGGTGGAAAAGGCGTTCTGCTCGGTGGCGTACCTGGCGTACCAAAAGGCGAGGTCGTTGTCATTGGCGGCGGGATCGTAGGTACGAATGCAGCGAAAATGGCGCTCGGACTGGGTGCCAATGTGACGATCATCGATGTAAACGCAGACCGTCTGCGTCAGCTGGATGACCTGTTCCAAGGCCGCGTTCAGACACTGATCTCCAATTCCTTCAATATCGCAAACGCTGTGAAAAAAGCAGATTTGCTGGTAGGTGCTGTACTCATTCCGGGTGCTCGTGCTCCACGTCTGGTAACAGAAGATATGGTAAAAGACATGACACCTGGCTCTGTGATCGTAGACGTAGCGATTGACCAAGGTGGATCGATTGAAACGGTTGATCGCATCACGACCCACGACAAGCCAACCTATGAGAAGCACGGTGTGATTCACTACGCAGTAGCGAATATGCCTGGTGCAGTCGCTCGCACATCTACATTGGCACTGACCAACGTAACGGTTCCTTACGCTGTACAATTGGCGAACAAAGGCTACGCACAAGCGATTCGTGACAACAAGGCTTTGGCAAAAGGGGTAAACGTTATCGACGGTAAAGTGGCTTACAAGGCAGTGGCAGATGCACACAACCTGCCATATGCTTCTATTGAAGAAGTTTTGCTGGTGAAAAACTAGCTTCAACGGTAAATAGAAAAGAAGAAACTGCTTGTCCGAGCTTACGGCAAGCAGTTTTTTTTATTCATTCATTCGGCCCAAGGGGGTCAGGGTATTTCACCGGATCCATCTTCATTTTTCCGGAATCACTTAAGTACATATTCACCTGAATTTCGGTCAGGGAATCAGGTGTGAGCTTATTGCGCTTGCGTATTTCGTACTTTCTCCAAGCCTGGTAGTCTTTTTTAAACAAACCTTCCTCCAAGCTATACAGATCAACCCCTGCTTTGACTCCTTTTAGAAACGTCCCGCGAATTTGCTCGGCTACCTGTTCTTCGGAGTTTTTTCGCACGAAAGCAGGCGTAACGGTACTCATCAGTTCACGAATGAATCCCTTTAGTCGGACATTGACCTGATAACGAGGATACTCCCCGGTGGTAATCGGAATAACCTCCAATTCAACGTGCTCAATGCGCATTGTTGCTTTGGGAGTGTTGTTTTGTCTCACAATGAGTCCTGCAAATTGCGTGTCATTATTCATCCACCGAAGCCCCATTAGATCACGACTGGGGAAGTAACCCTTCCAATGTCCACGATAAATGGCGTGGATGCCATCGATGGAGAGGCGAGAGATGAAAGTGTTATTTTCTTTCCAGGAACGCTTGTAAAGCGTGATGTTTGGCAATAATACGGTGTTCGATGGCTCCCAAAAGCTCGAGATAAACCGATAAAATTGGAGCGGCTCGATAAAGGAACGCTGCTGGTAAACATCCTTTGGTTGATGCAAGAGAGAGTCCAATGGAGAAAATCCGACCAAAGAATGAGAGCTTAATACTTTGTCAATCGGCTCCCGCGTTCCGAATACCCATTTGGTGTAACGAATCAGACCGTATCTGTTCATAATATCGTGGGAGGTGAGAACGCCCTTTTGCAAGAGGCGCTCATGAAATACGAGGGAGGATACAAAGCCTAGAAACACGGGTACCTGTGCGTTTTTTTGCAGATTATCAAAGGCAGACTGAAGTGTTTTCCCTTTTCCGATCGAAATGGTGGCAGGTGGCGATTGCAGGGTGGTTGATGACTCCTGCTTGGCGACGGTAGACAGATCGGTGGATTGGGCGTATAAAACATACTCGTTGTTGACGTAATCAATGCCCATTGCAGATAAATAGCGAAGGTCCTGAATCGATTTCTGGTCCCAGCAGCCGCTAAGAAGAGTCATTGCCAACAGCAGCATTGCCGAAGCAATCCGCATGCACTTCATTTGTTATCGCCACCCTTGGCATGCCTCGTCCGAAAAAAACCGGTCATGGACTTGAACAAGACATTGAGCAGTGTGGACAAGGAGTTGGATGAGCCCATCAAAATATACGATCTACCAAAGGAGGTCAAGGTGGACAAGTAGTACACGATGGCAATCATTCCAAGGACAAAGCCGTACATGCCGATGGTTGCAGAAAGGAAGAAAACAGCGAAACGAGCTACGGTAACTGCTCCGCTTAATGCCTGATTGACCAGTGTGAAGGACGCAACGACTGTAAGGGAGCCGATAAACAGCATCGAGGGAGATGTCAGTCCTGCACGAATGGAAGCATCCCCAATAATCAGTGCGCCGACCAGTGCTAGAGTTTGCCCGACGTTTTTGGGTAAACGGGCCCCTGCCTCGCGCAGAAATTCAAAGATAAACAAGATGATAAATAGCTCCATCGGCGCGGAAAAGGGCAGCCCTTTTCGGCCTTGTGTAACGGTAGCGAGTAATTGAAAAGGATATTGCTCGATATTATAGGCGGACAGTGCGATCCAGAAGCCTGGCAGAAAGATTGCGATCCAAAATCCACCCAGGCGCAGCATGCGTTCCAGCCATACATAAGTTACAGGATACTGATCATCCTCGGGAGATTTGATCAGTTCGAGCAAGGTAACAGGTGCCACGATGCCTAAGGGCGAACCGTCTACCAACACGATAACCTTACCTTGCAGCAGCATGTAAATCGCAAAATCAGGACGTCCCGTATAATCAACCAATGGAAACACGGAACGAGTGTTGTCGCTCAGCAGTTTTTCCAAAATGGCGCTGTTCACAATTTTTTTTGAGGTACATTTGCGTAGTCTCTCACGCATCATCTCTACCAGACCTTCAGATACACCGTCTGTGATATACATCATTCCGACTCTTGTACGCGAGCGCGTCCCGAGAACAAAAGGCTCATAGGCCAGGGTAATGGTTCGCATGCGCTTGCGAATGAGAGCCACGTTCGTGGAAAGATCCTCGACGAAGCCGTCACGGGGACCTTTGATCGAAATCTCCGTATTAGCTTCCTCAGTGCCGCGCTCTGGCCGCTTGGAGATATCCCAGGCAAATGGCGGGGAGTCTCCAATGAAAATCAGCAAATCTCCTGCAAACAGTCGCTCAACCCACAGCTCTGGATCGGTGAAGAGTGGGAAAAGAGGCAGAGAACGCAAATCACCAATAGCCAGGAATCGCTCCAGCTGTGGCAAGGCCGTATCTTGTAATTGACGTACGTCTGCAAGTCCTTCGCAATAAAGCATCAACACAGGCTGGTCTTCGGTAGTGACTGTGCGCATAAAAACGACATCCGCACAGTGTGCGAATTTTTCCCGCAATTCCTCTTCAAGGGTCATGGCCTATTCCCTCCTGTCTGGGTGGCTTGCGCAGAGTAACCAGAATGAGTGCGAGAGTAATCACTAAGATAATGACTAAGTAAAGCGGATAGTATACGTGCGTCAGGAACGATACGAACTGCATGTCACTGAAGGGGAGGCTGGTAAAGGCGATCATGCTTCCAGCTAGAAACATCATCATGAATTTGCGCTGTTTTCGGGTACGGATTGCGAGTAAATCTCCCAAGAGCAGCAAGCAAATAGTGATACGTATAAAAGCGCCAGCAAGCCATTGAAAAATCGAGAAAAACTCCATATTCTCGATGTCTTTTCCAATCGTGAGTAGCCGCCATTGCTCAAAGGCTGGAAAGCGTTGACGCGCAGACTCCACGGGTCCAAATTCAGCAATAGCCCCTGTCAACGGACTGAGTGTTAGCAGAAGCGTGATACCGAGCATGACCAAAAAGTGCACAAGGCGAAATGGCTGACGGACATGATGCTGGAGCAATAGCAGCAGAAACAGCTCCGTAAAACCGCCACCTACGTAGAGCATCCCGTGAAGCAGAGGACGATACCCTTGCTGGAAAAGTGGCAACAAAAGACTATAATCCTTTTTAGGAATATTGCCAAAAGCAACGAAAAATCCGAGCAACACGACTATGGGCAGCAAGATTCCTGCTGTGATTCCAACGGAGGTCATTCCTCCAATAGATGCGAGTACACATAGCCCCATCAAGGCAAAAGCAGTCACCCACTCGGGCGTTCGCGGCAAATAGTTAACGGTTGTCCATGTCTGCGTATCGATCAGATTCGTTAGCGCCATCATGTACAAACAGATCATGATCGGGACGAGCAAGAGATGGCTGACGAGTTTTCCTGATCGTTGCGAAAGCCATTCATACAAGGACTGTTGGTTCAAACTTCGATTTACGACAAACAAGAGATACACCCACAAGGAAAAGGGAATACCAGCAAGCAACACGCTAAACCAAGCATCTCTTCCAGCCTTACTGAGTAAGAGGGGGATGACGGTTACGTGGTTCGTAATGCCGATCGTCAGCATCATCACCATGATGGCTTGGCCAATCCCGATTTTTCCATCCACTTTCATAAAAGACTTGTCCCCCTGTGCGTGGTGGTGCTGTTAGGATTTGCCTGCTCACTTGGAAATATGTATCATGCATAAAGGTTACCTCCTCCCGAAAAAGTGTGGTATTCTACTATGAGGTGTAGAGGTAGAAACGGAGTAAGGAGTGCAGCCGTGATGTATCAACTCATACGAAACTATCTGTTTAAGCAGGATACGGAAGAGATTCATGAAAAGACAATTGGTGCCTTAAGGCTGGTAGAGGATTCTGCCCCAGGCAAAAGTATATTGAAGATGATGTACCAAGTGAAAGACGAGCGTCTGGAGAACAAGCTGTGGGGGCTGACTTTTCCCAATCCAGTTGGACTTGCAGCTGGTTTTGATAAAAATGCTGAGGTTTATCATGCGTTAGGTGCGTTAGGTTTCGGGTTTGTGGAAATCGGGACGTTGACGCCGCAGGGGCAGCCTGGCAATCCGAAGCCGCGTTTATTCCGCTTGCCGGAATATCAGGCAATCATTAACCGGATGGGCTTCAACAATCACGGTGCGTATCTGGCTTCCCAGCACCTGGTCGATTACGCCTATTCAGACGTTCCGATCGGGATTAATATCGGGAAAAACAAAGTAACTCCGAATGAGGAGGCGGCCAGCGACTATAGCAAATGTATGGACATGCTCTATGCATACGGACATTACTTTGTGATTAACATCAGTTCTCCCAATACCCCGAATCTGCGTGACTTGCAGGAAACGGAGAGCTTGCGTCATTTGGTTCGTGCGGTAAGGGAAAAAGCTTCTGAAATGGAATCACGCAGCATCAAGAAGAAGCCGATTTTGTTGAAAGTAGCACCAGACATGTCGGATGAGCACATGCGTGATGTCGTCCACGCCGCGGTAGAAGAAGGCATCTCGGGAATTATTGCCACCAATACGACGCTGTCACGCGAGGCGGTTGAAAGGCATCGTTATGCCGAGGAAGCGGGCGGCTTGAGCGGAAGACCGCTTACGGAGCGTTCTACTGCTTGGGTGAAGGAAATTTATCAAGAAGTAGGGGATAAGGTACCAATCGTCGGCGTCGGGGGCATATTTACCGGTGAAGACGCCTACGCGAAAATACGCGCAGGGGCCAGCCTCGTTCAGGTTTATACGGGGATGATTTATCAGGGACCAGGTATCGCCAAGCAAATCAACAAAAAACTGCTCAAGCTCATGAAGCGTGATGGTTTTAATCATATTAGTGAAGTGATTGGCGTAGACGCAAAAGAATAGATAGAACAAGTACGCATAAGCCGATGGCTCCGTTCGTAGCGGATCATCGGCTTATGCGTTTTTGCTTATATTCTTCCGCTTTATGTAGTGATCCGGTATAATGATGTGGGGCAAACATGAATTGTCTGCCAATTTCATATTGTCGGCGTTAGGTGCCTTTATGTGACGCATAAAGGGTAACAGGGAATCGGGTGAAAGTCCCGAGCGGTCCCGCCACTGTAACCAGGGAGCTCTCTTTGAAAGAAAACCACTCATTTTCGTATGGGGAAGGACAAAGAGCGCATGGATCTGGAAGCCAGGAGACCTACCTAGTAGCCACACCCACAAAAACCTTCGCGGAAAGGAGCGGTGAATACGAGGCAATGAGGCTGTGCAATCAGTCTATTGTTTTGTGCGCGTATCTCGTCCATTGATGGATGGGATTTTTTTGTTTGTACGAAAGAATGAGAAGCAGTGAAGGAGGAATGAACATGAATCGATCACGTATCGTATCTACTTGTCTGTTGATCACGGGCTTTGTCCTTTATTTTCTTTTGAATGAACCAGAGACAGGACATGCGATGCACATCATGGAAGGGTATTTGCCATTATCCTGGGCATTATTTTGGTGGGCTGTCTTCTTGCCGTTTTTTATTCTCGGGCTTCGCTCGATTAACAAAATCGTCAAAGAGCATCCAGAGATGAAGCTCCTGATAGGAGTGGCAGGAGCTTTTGCGTTTGTTTTATCTGCACTAAAAATTCCATCCGTTACAGGCAGCAGCTCTCACCCGACTGGAACGGGTCTTGGCGCCATTATGTTTGGGCCTTTCGCGATGTCTGTGCTAGGGAGCATGGTGCTCTTGTTTCAAGCCTTGCTTTTAGCGCATGGAGGTTTGACTACGCTAGGAGCAAATGCTGTATCCATGGCAGTAGTAGGACCACTGGTGGCATACGGAATCTACCGGATGATCATGAAAGCCAAGGGAAGCCAACGTCTGGCTGTTTTTGCGGCGGCGGCCTTGGCTGACCTTGCTACTTATGTAGTGACATCGATTCAACTGGCACTGGCATTCCCGGCTGAATCTGGCGGAGTGCTGGCCTCGTTTGCCAAATTCGCAGGAATCTTTGCATTCACACAAGTACCGCTTGCAATCAGTGAGGGTCTATTGACCGTCCTCGTCTGGAACTGGTTGTTATCCTATAACGCAAAAGAGCTGACACAGCTCCGTTTGCTCAAACGGGAGGAATCGCTGTGAAAAAAGGATGGAACTGGCTATTGCTCTTGGGGGTAGTCGTACTGGCTATTGTCCCGCTTTTATTGGTACAGGATTCGGAATTTGGCGGCGCAGATGGCGTGGCAGAAGAAGCGATCAAGGAAATCGCTCCGAACTACGAACCGTGGTTTCAACCGCTGATAGAACCACCAGGTGGAGAAACGGAGAGCTTGTTGTTTGCTGTACAGGCGGCATTGGGAGCCGGAGTAATCGGCTATGCTGTGGGTTTGTACAAAGGTCGGTTGGATAAGCGGAAAAAATGAACTGGCAGCAGCTTGATTCTCTTTCCTATCAAAATCGGCTGAAGCTTTTGCCGCCAGTCCACAAGCTATTGCTGGCGAGTGCATTGTTACTGCTCGTCTTGGTAGGGCATGTATGGATGCAGATGGCCGTCGTTGTCTGGATGACGGTATGGGTAGTGGTGTACGCTCGTATTCCTGTCCGTATCTATTGTTTATTTATGATGTTGTCCCTCTCGTTTTTTGTTGTGGGACTCCCTGCGTTATTGGTGGAAGGGGCGAGAGCAGGAGAAGTGCAGGTCCAGTACGTCGCATCGTGGGAGCTGGGTTCGTATGTGCTCTATGTGCCACTCTCATCGTTTGGTAAGGTATGGATACTACTTTGGCGTACCATGGCGAGCTTGACTTGTTTTGCTTTCATTTTGTTTACCGTGCCGTTTGCGGAGATCCTGCAGGTGCTTCGCCGACTGCGTATCCCTGTCATTGTGACCGATCTTTTGATGATCATGTATCGATTTATCTTTGTATTGTTGACGATTTCACACCAGCTCTGGATTGCGCAGCGTTCTCGTGGAGGCCATCGTGGTTTTTTGGCGACACTTCGAGATGCAGGGGTTCTTGTTGCTCAATTGTTCATCAGAGCGATGCGCAAATACGAAGCCTTGTACAAAGGAATGGCGGCTAGAGGATTCGGAGAAAGCATGCAGGTGCTCTCTTTTCATACGCATACGCGTTCGCGTCGCTATGAATGGGAGTCGATAGCAGGCTGCATCGTACTGATCCTGCTAGAGTGGTGGACAGGAGGCTGGCGGTTATGACAGCGCGGTTGTTGGAGTTCATCGATTTGCATTACACGTATCCGGGAGGGCGGAGGCCCGTCCTGTGTGGGCTGTCCTTATGGATTCCAGAGGGGAAAAAATGCGTCCTTCTGGGTCGAAACGGCTGTGGGAAATCCACCTTGTTCTTGCATGGCAACGGGATTATCCAGCCACAGCAGGGACAGGTGCTGTGGAAGGGGAAACCGCTTGTCTACAAACGAGCCGCACTGCAAGAGATGACGCAAAAGGTAGGCTTGGTCTTTCAAGATCCCGAGCATCAGCTGATCGCAAGCACGGTCGCGGAGGATATATCCTACGGATTATGCAATCAGAAGCTGCCTGCGGACGTAATCCGGGCAAAAGTAGAAAAGGTGCTGGATGCATTCGGGTTGAGAGAGCTGGCAGATGCTCCGATTCATCACTTGAGCCTTGGACAAAAGCGGCGTTTGGCACTGGCGGGGGTCATGGTTATGGAGCCTGAGCTTTTGCTCTTGGACGAGCCTACGGCATATCTGGACCGTTATCAGACGAAAAATTTGCTGAGAGAGCTCGATACCATTCATCGGCAAGGAACGACTGTTTTGATGGCGACACACGATATGGACATTGCGTTTGAATGGGCAGAGTGGATTTGTGTGATGGACGAAGGTAAGCTTGTTTTCGCGGGAGATCCTCAAGAGGCATTGGAGAACAGAAGAATGCTGGAGAGCCTTCATCTGGGTATGCCGTTGCTCGTTGATGTGTGGGAGGCATTGCCTGGGCAGTGGAAGCGGGAACTGGGCGGAAATACGCCGCGTTCGGTCGACGAGCTGCGCAAAATGCTCAGTGTTCAGCGGGTGTGGTGAATGGGGTGGCCGCTTTCGGGCAAGCTAAGCCAAAAAACCATGGAGGTACGCTGGTATGGAACAAGACTCTGTCATGAGTACATCGGTCCCGAATCACCAGGAAAAAGAAATTTCACGCAAGGTGAAGGATGAACTGATGTATCAAGTATTGGAAAAAGATATGACAACGGTCGAACAGGAAAAGAAAGTAAAAGACGATTATTTAAAAGGAAAGGCGTAAAATTGCGCCAAAAAGCCCTTCTCGCCACATAAAGGCGTGAAGGGCTTTTTTACATGGAATGATCCCCGTACCCACCCTCGTCTGTCCGTCAAAATCAACACATGGTAGTAACAATACAATGTGCTCATTACTCATGTCACATTACTGGGCGTCTTATGTAAGAGAGGGATTTGAACCCTCGGGTGGCCCCTCGACCCTACCGATAAGTTTTCAACATATAACCCTGTTGAACGGGGGACGTGTTCGCCTTTTGCAGACAGACTACCGACTTTCCATGAACGTGGGCTTACGCTTCCTGCAATTCCGTTAACCAGTTGAATTGTTGAATACCTGCATCCAATTCCCGGTACTGCTTGGACAGCTCATCGACTTGCTTTTGCAGCTGGGCAATATTTACGGTCGAACAAATCTTGACCTCGGAACGGCTGTAGCGATCATGCTTGACTGTAGCCGCTCTGATCAGGTCGGCCAGCTCATTTCGCTTTGAACCGAGAACATCACGTTTGGTTAACGCATCAGAGAGCGTCATGGATTCAATAAAACGGCAAGCTGCATTGGTGCGATTTATTTGCTGCACAATACGTTCGAGCTGGTCAAACAGCTGATTCAGCTCAGATAAGAGATCGTTAGGATTTTCAGGAGGAAGCTCGCCTTCCTGAACCTTTGCGCTGTTATGCAAACGGTGACCCATCTGTTCGATTCTTTTTTGATAATCGGCACGAATGATTAACGCTTCCGCGAGTTTCACAACCGTTACCCCCTATACCAATCTGATTGTTTATACGCTTGATTTTTCTGTTAGTTGTGGTGATATCTATATTTTTTGGTAAAAGTTACTTTTCGCTGAAAAGTTAAGAAGATTTGTGCGGATTTTGTAGGGATATGTCCGTTCATCACGAATAACGTTAAGGAGGCACTTACTTACAATGGGAGAAGTGATGAGGTTGTGATTTCAACTTTGAATAAGACGCTATGCGTTCAGCAACTCGTAGAAAAATTAAGAGACAAGCAGCTTCTTCATGTACCGATATTTGATCTAAGAGAATCGAACAGAGCGTTGTATGAGTACGTCAATCAGCTCAATGATTCGATTGCGATCATTCCGACCACGATTAATTCAGTCATTACAGGTGTGATTCGCTTTCAGGAAGGGTACTTTATTACCTTGGGCATGCTGATCTGGAAGGACGCCAACAAAAAAGGGGCCTTCAAAGAAGGGACGTTTCTTTTTTACAAGCATGACTCTCATGATTCCATTGAGGAATGCGTCCATATTACGAACTCGATCGAGAACCACAATCTGATGGAGAGCTTGTTCTTTGCATGCTGCGAAAGCAAGGATGGTGATTCAGTGCTTACCTATTCGCACATCGAGCATGCGATTACATACGGAGAGTTATATCGGGACATGAAGTCAAAAATTAAAAAAGGGTTTGCCTAATAACTGTGATACAAAAGATGGAGTGGTAGATTTTGAAATGGCTTATATGCTTGCTGCTTGCGACAAGTGCTACAGGTTCATGGGGAGAGTCATTGGATGTGATCCAGACGGAGCTTGCCGAGCGTGAAGCACATACATTCGTTGAGCGATTCATGGCGGAAGATCTGGAGAAGCATCCAGATGTCAAAGCGTATATCGTAGGAAAAGGGTACGAGCATGTATTGAAAAAGGATGGACAGACAGACGCAGCGTTAGTTTCGCAGTTTGAGCTGCAGGATCCTGAGAGAAAAATCGAAGGCATAGATAAGGAAACGATTGAAAGACTTGAACAAAAATACAACTTAAAGCCACCAGAGCCCGAAATTATAGCCTATGATCAGCATATTCTAGTCGAGCGTTTTAAAAAAGACAACAAGATTCGCAATGTGATGATCTTCACGATCATTAACACACACGCGCGAGGAAGAATAGATGTTTTGAATGTAAGAACAGGCGAGCTCGAGTCTCAGAAGTTCAATGGCCCGATGTCCTATGATTTTGGTGGTCCAGGGTGGCCGGAAGAGCCAATTAAAAAGTAGTCATTTTCCTCCTTGGAGAAACTTTACATCCCAGGTTTTGAATGATATACTACTAAAAATTTTTAAAAATTTCCAATTGAAGAGGAGTTTTCCACTTGATGATGACCAAGAAGTAACGTCCTGCCATTTACCAGTTGGCCCGACCCCCTCCATGTAAATGGTTTCGTCTTAGTAAAAGAAAAAACCACTTACAACCAAATGGAGGAATATAACGATGAGTAAACCAGAAATGAATGTTGCCTTAGTAATCGGTCCGGATACGGATCTGGATAGCCAAGCAATCCGAAATACACTTGAGTATTTTGGTGCTCGAGTCTTTACGTACTGGATTGGTCGACCAAGCGATTTAATTGATGTATTGAATGGCAGTGACCTATATCCGAATACCGACATGATTATTCTGAATTTCCATGGCGATGAGGGAACCTTCGTCATGCCAGAGCTGGGCGAGGACGTTTACGAAGAAGGAGAACCAAAGAATGATTTTGGTCCTGACGAGATTAGACGTTTTGCCAAGCTGGATGGAAAAATCGTCATAGGTAACGGATGCACGCTCGGTGATCCCGAACTAGCCAAGGCTTTTCTGGACAGTGGTTGCCATACGTATATCGGGCCAAATGATTACCCGGACGGAAATTCTGCACTGATGTTCGCGCTGCGCTATTTCTACGAGGTAATCCAAAACAAGAAAAGCGTGGAAGAAGCTTTTCGAATCGCAAAAGCTACAGATGAAGTAACCGAGATGTATCAGCTTTACGTAAAAGAGTAATTGCCATGCAAAGGGAGCCTGCTTGTGGGCTCTTTTTGCGTTATTATAGGCCCAAGAACCCATGGTAGTACGATCCGGAGCCAATGCCAGCTTTCCTTTCCTGGACGGGATTCTTCAAGGCAAATCGCGGATGGGATTGCAATAGGATGAAAAAGGGCGTAGGCAAATGCTTGCGTCCTTTTTGCTGTAGGTGAATGTACAGGCGAAACATGAGCAAAGCGCATAGAGTAATATGTCTATGGAAAGGGGGAGGCAGATTGGGATTCTTTGATGGCTTTGATGACTTTGCTCTGATCCTGGTCCTTTTCGTTTTGCTGGTCATTGTCGGTTGTTCCTTAGATTAAAGCAGTATATGTGCACGAAAAGAGTAATGCAAAGGGAGAGGTATTCCCTTTGCATTATTCATTTGAGAATCGAGGTGAGCGTGAGAGGTGGCTAGACATATCAACGGTTTTACCCCTGAATTTACGGATTGGCTGAAGTCGAATAAGGTCTCGATCAGAAAGCTGCATAAAAATCCTGAATCGTTAGGGCAATATTATCAAGAGTGGGTAAAATCGAACCGTAGGGAAAGAAGACAGTCTCGACTAAGGCTTTCTAACTTAAACCTAAATATAGATACAATAGTAAATGGAGTACACATAGCAAACGAGGTTATCAGAACTTTCCAGGGAACGAATGGGCTTGCCAATTTATTTCGATTCAAATAAATAGCAAGCGGTGTCCAGGAAATGAAAAGCCCTCCTCATCAGAGAAGGGCTTCGCCTTTTGCGTGATTTTACAGATCATAATACAGTTCATACTCTTTCGGATTCACAGTTCGCTCCACTTGCTCAATCTCACTGCGCTTTTGCGAAATCCAGCCTTCAATCACTTCTTTTGTAAAGACATCGCCTTCGAGCAAGAAATCATGATCTTGTTCTAGTGCAACAAGTGCTTCTGAGAGAGAGCCTGGAGCGCTCTTGATTTCGTGTTTTTCCGCATCGGACAAGTCATAGATGTTTTTATCCAATGGACCAAAGCCTAGCTCGCGCGGGTCGAGCTTGCGTTTGATTCCATCGAGACCAGCCATCAGCATGGCTGCGAATGCCAAATACGGGTTAGCAGTAGAATCCGGGGTGCGGAACTCAATGCGGGACGCTTTTGGTGTGACGGCAGCAATCGGAATCCGCACGGCTGCAGAGCGATTTCCTTGGGAGAAGACCAAATTCACAGGTGCTTCGTAACCAGGAACCAGACGCTTGAATGAGTTGGTACTCGGGTTCGTCAGGGCGATGAGCGCAGGGGCGTGGTGCAAAATACCACCGATGTAGTGCAAAGCAGTCTCACTTACGTTTGCGTACCCACCTTGCTCATAAAACAATGGGGTATCGCCGTTAAACAAGCTTTGGTGAACGTGCATCCCAGACCCGTTGTCGCCAACGATTGGCTTTGGCATGAAGGTCGCTGTTTTTCCGTGTTTCGCTGCGACATTACGCACAATGTATTTGAACAGCAATAGATTGTCTGCTGTACGAGTTAGCGTGTCGAAGCGGAAGTTAATCTCACCTTGACCAGCTGTTGCCACTTCATGGTGATGGCGCTCCACATGCATACCGCATTTCGTCATCAACGTGCACATTTCATTTCGGATATCCATTTGGGAGTCCGTTGGTTGAACAGGGAAGTAACCGCCTTTGTTGCGTACTTTGTAGCCTAGATTTTGTCCCTCTTTTCCGGTGTTCCAGAAAGCTTCTTCTGAATCAATATGGAAGAAGGAGCCGGATGGACCAGAGGCATAGCGTACGTTATCAAAGAGGAAAAACTCGGACTCGGGACCAAAGTAAGCAGCAGTAGCGAGGCCAGTTTGTTGCAGGTAAGCTTCTGCCTTGAGTGCAATGCCGCGGGGATCGCGTGTGTAGACGGTGTTGTCAGGATTGACGATGTTGCAGATGATATTCATCGTTTTGGCTTCCACGAACGGATCGATGAAGGCAGTTGCTGCATCTGGCATAGCCACCATGTCGCTTTCCTCGATGGATTTGTAGCCGGTCAGACTGGAGCCGTCAAAAGCGACACCATGGCGGAATGTCCCTTCATCTACCGCGTAGGCAGGAACGGTGACATGATGTTGACGGCCGAGCAGGTCAACGATGCGAAAATCTACATACTCCACTTTTTCTGCGTCAATTGTGGACAAGACTGTTTTCATATCCAAAACGATTCACTCCATTCACGAATTATAGTTAGGAAATCATTTTTCAATGTTCGGATTTTTCTTGTTTTCTATATTTCGAATTATATCGACAATTAACATTGTTCGTCAAGAGGTTTTCTAACGTTAATTGTAAGGTTTTCTAACATGATATTACGGGGTTTAGAAAATGGTTACTTTTTTATAGAATGTAGACAAACAATGACGAATAAAAGCGGAGGCGATTCAGATGAAGGTTCTCGTATTGGGAGCGGGGGGCATTGGCGGATATTTTGGCGGTAGGCTGGTAGAAGCAGGTGTAGATGTAACATTTCTCGTGCGTGAACGTAGATACAAACAGCTGCAGGAGCGTGGCTTGCGCGTGCAGAGCATTCATGGGGATTTGCAGCTGGAGCATCCGCAGCTAATTCAGGCGGGTGAGGAAGCGGGACCATTTGATGTTGTGCTCTTGTCCAACAAAGCTTACACGCTGGCAGATAGTGTCGATGCCATTGCTCCGTACGTGGGTGAGGACACTGTTGTCATCCCGTTATTGAATGGAATCGCGCATATGGAGCTGCTATGGGATCGTTTTGGTCGGGAGCGTGTGCTCGGAGGTCTCTGTTTCATTGAGACGACGTTGAATGCAGACGGAGATGTCGTACAGACCAGTCCCATTCACGATGCTGTATTCGGTGAGTGGGAAGGCGGTAAAAGTAAGCGTGTAGAGCGGATCGAGCAAGCTTTTTCCAAGATCAACGGAACGATGCGTGCAAGTGCGAACATTCAGCGGGAAGCCTGGCACAAATACTTGTTTATCGCGACGTTTTCCGGTATTACTACGCTGATGAATTCGGCTGTTGGACCGATCCGCGAGTCTGCATGGGGCGTAGAGCTGACACGCCAACTGGCTGAAGAAATCGCTTCTGTCATGAATGCTTTGGAGGCGCCAATCAAACCGGATATCGTCGACAAGCAGATGGAAACTTTCCAGAATCAGCGTCCACAGACGAAATCGTCCATGCTGCGCGATATGGAAAAAGGTCTTCCGGTGGAAGCGGATCATCTTCAAGGTTATCTCTTGGAGCGAGCAGAACAAAAAGGCTTGTCCACCCCGCTTTTGAAAGTTGTCTACAATAATCTGAAGGTTTACGAACAGAAGCGTGATGCAGACAAATAAGGTATAATAATGAACGTATGTTATTAGAGGATGTTCAAAAAGTCGCCTTTTGATCACGAAGTAGTTCTGGGAGCTATTTCGACATCCTATTTGAACTTGAATTATTTAGAAGAATAGGAGGGGTAAAGATGGAAGTCATCAAGATTTCCCCCCGTGGATATTGTTACGGTGTAGTGGATGCTATGGTATTGGCACTGCGAACAGCGCAAAACTTTGACTTGCCCCGCCCGATTCACATTTTGGGCATGATTGTACACAATGCACACGTCGTCGAGGCGTTTGAAAAACAAGGGATAAAAACATTGGATGGAGAAGATCGACTGGCTCTCTTGGATCAGGTCAATGAGGGAACCGTAATCTTCACCGCCCATGGCGTGTCTCCCGAGGTGCGCAAGAAAGCGCGCGATAAAGGCTTGACCGTAGTCGATGCGACCTGCCCGGATGTAACGAAGACACATGACTTGATTCGCGAGAAAGTAGCAGATGGCTATCATGTGATCTACATCGGGAAAAAAGGACATCCAGAGCCAGAGGGCGCTATGGGAATTGCGCCGGATCACGTACATCTGGTACAAAAGCTGGAGGAGCTGGATGCACTTGATCTGCCGACAGACAAGCTGATTGTTACCAACCAGACGACGATGAGCCAATGGGATGTCAAACACTTGATGGATGCGATTCTCAAGCGTTATCCTGGGGTGGAAGTGCACAATGAAATTTGTCTCGCTACACAGGTGCGTCAGGAAGCCGTGGCGGAGCAAGTAGGAGAGGCAGATTTGTGCATCGTGGTAGGTGATCCGCGCAGCAACAACTCCAACCGTTTGGCACAGGTATCGGAAGAAATCGCAAATGTTCCGTCGTATCGAATCGCCGATTTGTCTGAGCTGGATATTGAATGGCTGCGTGGAAAGAAAAATGTGGCGGTTACCTCCGGAGCATCGACGCCGACTCCATTGACCAAGGAAGTCATTTCCTTCCTGGAGCAGTTCGATGAATTCAATCCTGCTACATGGGACAAAAAGCGGACCGTCAATATGGCGAAAATATTGCCAACGGTAAAATAACCTCAAAATAGGAGAGTTATATGCCAGAATCTCTTTCCGGTATAGGGCTGGGGGGCGCAAGAGGCAGATTCGTAAGTCTTTGCGCCCTTTATCTTTTTATTTACTACGGGTTTGGCGCCTTTGCTCCGTTAATTACGCAATACTACGAATCCATCCACTTAACAGGGACCCAAATCGGTCTCATCAGTGCAGTCGCGCCGATTGTGTCCATTGTGGCGCAGCCGATGTGGGGCGTGATCTGTGATCGCTACCAAATTCGCAAAACTGTGCTGATTCTGACTTTGGTAATTACCGGTTTGGTTGGCCTTTTCTTTACAGGCGTTTCCACATTTGCTTACGTGTTTTTGCTCTACATCTTGCTGTCATTTTTTCAAAGTGCTGTCGTTCCCATCTCAGACAGCTTGGCTCTTGGCTATGCCAAGGGACATGGCATGCAATTCGGTGACATTCGCTTATGGGGAGCGATCGGCTTTGCGCTAGCGGCATTCATCACAGGTCTTCTCGTCGAGCGATGGGGGCCAAACGTTCTTTTTTACTCATTTTGCATGGCGTTTCTGATTGCGATTCTGTTTCTTCTGAAGGTTCCGGAAGAAGTGACAGAGGCATCGCGGTTTCGCGTCAGTATGCTTGCGGGGATAAGAGATTTGGCGCGGATTCCACGCTTTGCGTTGTTTTTGATTTCATCGTTTTGCATGATGGGCTCTGTAAACGCCAATAATATTTGGTTTTCCCTGTTCTATCAGGACATTGGAGGGACGGTTGCAGGGATAGGTCTTGCCTTCTTGTTGTTTGCGGGAAGTGAGGCCCCATTTATGAAGCTGGCGGGTTATATCGTCCGCCGCTGGGGATTGGAGCTCACGCTGCTGTTATCTGCGATTTTTTGCGCAATGCGCTGGTTCTGGTATAGCTCTGCTCCGAGTACGACTGCCGTGATTGCCATGTTTTTTGTGCAGGGGATTTCCGTTGGCTTTTATTTGGCGACAGCGGCCCAATTTGTGCGCGAAAATACGCCCGCTTCCCTTCAGGTGACGGCGTTGGCCATCTTCTTTTCGGTGGGAGGCGGGCTTGGTACGATGTTCTGCAATTTGGTCGCCGGATGGATCAAGGATTCGTTTTCGGTGCTAGCGATTTATTTGTTTTTCGGAACCATCACCACGATCGGGATTATTCCTCTTCTCATGATCAAATTCGGTCGGTGGAAGAAAATCTCACATGAAGATGAAGTGCATACTAGTCAATGACCAGCATGCCTTGGAATCCTGTTTCCGGATAGCCGGGTGCGTCCGAGACGAAATGATATCGTCCGCGTTTATCGGCAGAAAACTGCAAGAGAGTAGATTGAGTCGGCTTTAGTTCTGTAGATGTCAGGTTCAGGTCACGAATCGATAAATTGTGAGGGCGCGTATCGGTGTTGACGATCATCAACGAGACGCGCTCTCCTTCGTGTGCGGTTAATTGATTCGGTAAAAAGCCGGCGCTAGAAATCGTAATCGTATGCGTTCGCGTGGCCACAGCGTATGAAGCGGGCAATCGAAAGTGATGATGTGTCCAAAGTAGCGATAATGTCACAGCCAGAGCGATGATTGGATAACGAAGCAGCCGATACCATTGACGAGACATTTTGCTTTCAACTCCTTTGTGGACAATAGCATGGGAAGTTACTATTATCCTGTCCCCGGAGTGAATCTGATAAACACTTTTTTCCTATTCGGTTGAAGTCAATCACGAGACCTTCTTGGAAGAGGAACGACTTGTGTAGGGCTACCTTACTAACTCCAATGAGCAGGCCCATGTCTAATGATGGATTCCTTTCATAGTTGCACTAAATTACAATAGGAGTTGGTTTTTATATCCAAATTGGAAGAAGGGATGGAAAAACGTATGAAAAAAATCGTTTCAGGTATGATCAGTTTCTGTATGGCCGCACTTCTTGTACTTTCCCTGCAATCCGCAACCAGTCCGTCACAAGCTTTTGCCTCAACGAATGCCGTAACGACTACGAATGCAGCAACAACGACAGAGGCAGCCTCGAAAAATACTGAAAGTGCCTTGCAAAGCCAATTCCATCTGGGTCACGTGGTCAAAATCTATGTTCCGTCCACAATGAACGGAAGCACGCCGGTTACAGATGAGGTACATGCAAAATACGTCGATCAATCATTGACGCAATTTTCAAACCTTTTTGGTGGAGCGACTGCTGTTAGCGGAACAGGGGCGTGGGTGGACGATGACAAGAAACTGATTAAGGAAAAAGTCACGATCGTGTACAGCTTTGCTGAAAAACTCGACAAAAAGGCATTGGATGAAGTCGTAGCCTACGCCAAGCAATTGAAGAAGGACATGACGCAATCCGCTATTTCTCTTGAAGTGGACGGCAAAATGTATTTCATAGAATAACGGGATAGACGCTGAAAGACTGTTGATTGATTCAACAGTCTTTTTTATTTTGCATTTTTTGTAACCTTTTGCTATTTCTTACGATTAATTAACGTTGAAAAAATACGGGGAGGATGTAAATAATGAAAAAGCTGAATAAAGTGATTTTTGTGGTAACAGCTGCAACGCTACTTGCTACTACACCAATCCATCTGACGAACAATGGACAAGTGCTGGCGGAGGAGAGCAAGGCAAAGGAGCTCGGGCCTGAATGGAAAGTGAAGGTAGAGCGGGCAATCCAAAAGGTGAAGGAAAGACTGTCGTACTTGGCCGATTTTTCTTACAGTACACTTGAGATTTTAGAAAATGATGATGGTACGAATGACATAACGATTATCTTGCAAACCTCCAAGGAGAAGAAGAAGCCGTCTTTTGAATTCAGTTTGGATGAACAAGGGAATCCGGATACTTTTCGCTACAACGAGGAATTTCCCGAAGAAGGCAGACCGAAGATTGAGCATGACAAGGTAGTCAGCAAAGCAACAGATTTTATGAAGCAATGGTACGGAGCAGATATGGGTAGCTTCAAATATAACCCTAATTATTCGGATAAAAATAATGCTTTTTTTACGAAACAGGTAAACGGTCTTCCGTATCTGAATGTGGGTGTTTATCTAACCGTAAACAGCAAGGGAGAAGTCATATCGAAAGGGTCAGGCTTTTATCAGCTCGGGGACGATGCACCAGCCCTCGAAGATTTGAAGTTTGCTGATCCTAAGGAAGCCATATCCAAGGATCAGGCTGAACAAGCCTTCGCCAAACACCTGAAGCTCTTTTATTTGAAGCGGCCAGTAGTGGGATGGGACGAGCAAACGAAGAACAACCTGTATGGCTCTCCTACCTTACGCTACAAATCGGAATTCTCGGAATTCATTGACGCTAAAACAGGCAAGGAAGTTCCTGTTTATGACGGTACGGGGAGTGCATATAATCCCATTGTCAACGTGAATCCTGTCGGTAAGGAAGTAACCGTAAAGACGACAGAGGAAGCAGCAGCCATGTTTGCGGCCTTTGGGCTTGAGAGCAAAGCTGACAAAGTCAAAGAAGGCTTGTCTGAAGACACGAAAGGGAAGACATATACGCATGAAATCAATAAAGACTTTGAAGCCGAAATTGAGACGCAGGAAAAAACAGGACGATTCATGAGCTACCGTGTGGTTGACAAGAGAAAGGGAGAAAAAGAAGTCCCTCAAGAAGATCCAAACGGAAAGAAATGGCTAACGCGAGAAGATTCGATGAAACTAGCGATTGCTGCGTTGGAAAAGTACGCACCAAAGCATCTAAAAGAAGTGATGCCGATTGGGACAGCAGAGTTTGGACAGAGACTTAGTGGGCAGCAGTTCAAATTTGTAAGTGTTCACGAAGGGATTCCCGTTCTGGATGATGAGATTTATATCAGAATAGACCGTATCACGGGAGAGGTGATAGGTCTGCATATGGAGGATGTATCTTGGGAACCACTTATTCTGCCTGACCCCAAAAAGGCTGTTTCACATGAGCAGGCTGTAAAGGAATACCTAAAAGTACGTCCGCTGGAGCTGCAATATTTCACATCGGATGTCGATATCGAGTCGGATAACCGAAACTATCAACCCATTCTGGTATACAGAACAGCTATCTCGCTAGACCATCGGGAAATTGATGCCTTAACCGGCAAATTCACTACATCAGGTGAAATGCATTACAGTCCGTACTAAGAAAGGAGGCTAACCCGTGCAGGAGGATATCGAGCAGCGGATCAGCGCGATCTATCATGCTCACTATCAGGACGTTTACTACTTTCTGCTCCATTTTACCGGCAACCAGAATGATGCCGAGGATTTGACGCAGGAGGTTTTTACGAGAGTGTTAAAAGGGCTCGCCGGATTTGATGGCAGAGTCACTCTGAAAACATGGCTCTTCTCTATTGCCAAGCATGCGGCGATCGACCAGCATCGCAAGCAGAAGGTCAAGTCCTTTTTCTCAGAAAACTGGCTGATGAAGCTGGCGACCAAGGAAGGGAGTCCGGAAAACGTCCTGACCAAGAGGGAAAACGCTCGTGAGCTGAAGCAAGCGATCCAAAAGCTTGCGCCTCATTATCGTCTTGTTCTGATCTTGCGCTGCATTGAGGAATACAGCGTCAAGGAGACGGCAGAAATCCTGGGTGTAACGGAATCCAAGGTAAAAGTAAATACACATCGGGCATTAAAGCTGGTCAAAGAAATGATGGATGATACGGAGGAAGGGGGCTTTCTAAATGAGTGGGCTAGAGGATGAGAAGCTGACGGTCCAACTGCGCGGGTTAAGAAGGCAGGACCCACCACCCCGTCAGGAATTTGTTACCTATTTGGATCAGACACTGGTTAAACAGGCACGGCAGATAAAGAAGAGGCAAAAAGTGAGCCGCATCTTGTCGATGACAGGAGGCGCAGCTGCGGCTGTAGTACTCGCTCTATTGGTCGCTGTGCCTGACGGAAAAGAAGTACCAGACGGGACAAGCAGTGTACGCACGGAGCAGCGGGCAGAGAATGCGCCCTCACTGGCAAAGGAGAAGGAAATACCGGAGCAAAGTAATATTCCCCCTGTTGCCGAGCAACGGAAAACAAGCCAGGTGAAAGAACAGCCCAAACAGAAAGAACAGAGTATCATTACGAAATCTCAACCGCTCCCAAAAAGCCGAACACAGCCAAAAACGGCAACCACGGTAAGCAATGCGCCAACTCTGCCTGTGGAGCAATATATCAAGCAGAAATTAGGCGATAAGAGTAAGCAGTATCAACTCGCTTCTAACCATCAGGAAAAAGATACGGCTGTTTTTCAACGCGTGATTAACGGTATTCCGTTCGCCGACAGTGTCGTGAAGGTTCCATTGGAGTCAGATGGAAGACCGGCGGGTATGGTTATTGAAGAGAATCTCGATGCAGCAACGGATCTCTCGATATTCCCCAGTCCAGCAAAGGCAATTTCCAAAGAGGAAGCAGTACAAAGGCTGACTGCCAGTTTGAAACAAGAAGAAGTCGCGACTTTTGCAGGCTATATCAACGCATTGAGCGGGGAAGTTCTCGACCGTCACTTTCAGAGCGTGGCAGCAGCTCGTAGCTACAGCCTGATCCCTATTCAGGCACAAGGTAAGCTGCTCGTGGCCAGCTCAGAAGAGGAGATAGCTTCTCTCATCCAGGAAGAATTCGGTGTTCGTATCGGAGGGGAAAACCGTCCATTATCAACGGAACAACACGAAGCGTACATGGAATACACCTGGAAAATGACGGATGATACTTATCTCACTGCAAGATTTGCGAGCAAGTCTGGTCAACTTCTGGCGTACCGGATGAAAAATAAGACGGAGTCAGATACTTCCGCGGAGTTGTCCCAAGCGCAGGCTGCCGAAATCGGTGCCAAAAAACTGGCGTCGTATTTACCAAGACAAATCACACAGCTTGCAATAGAAGGTGCTGCAGTGGAAGACTCAGCAATCAGGCTAGACTTCATAGCCATTACCCAAGGAGCAAGAGTAGAGAGTCACAAGTATAAGGTGTGGGTGGATAGCACCAGCAAACAGGTAGTAGGCCTGGAAGGGAATTTTTCAGAGATTGGCGAGTCATCTACAGAGTCCAACAAGGGGAATAGCCCCTCACTTGAACTGCTTTATGTTTGGCCGGAAGTAAACGGAAAACGGACGCCAGCACCCTATCTGGTGTACCAGGTGAAACAATGAAACGAACTGGCTGTCTATTTGTTCAAGACCATCTCGACTTTTTTGAGTGGTCTTGTTTTTTTTATGAGCAGAAGCAACATGACACATACTACTTTGTTACACATAGTAATATGTGTTATGCTGTAGATGCGAGGTGAAGGGGATGAGTGACAGCAGTATTAGCAGTGACATTATCCGCGGTCATATCGATACGATTATTCTTCGTGTACTGTGTGACGGCGATAACTATGGGTACGAAATCATCAAAGCCATTTTCAAAAACAGCGGCGGTCGCTACGAACTGAAAGAGCCCTCTTTGTATACCAGCCTGAAAAGATTGGAGTCACAAAAACTAATCGCTTCCTACTGGGGAGATGAGAGTCAGGGGGGCAGGCGCAAATATTATCAGGTGACTGCGGAGGGCAGAGAGGCGTATGAAAAAGCGCTGGCATCCTGGAAAGTCGCCAAGGAATTAATTGACCAGCTCATCGAAAGGCGGGAGGAAGTGTAATGGAGAGTTTACACCACCATGTCGATCAAATCTTTCAAAAGTATAGAGGAAGTAAACAAATCGAAGAGCTCAAGTGGGAAGTACTGAGCAATCTGGAGGCGAAGGTGGCCGATTTGGTTGCGGATGGTCTATCGCTGGATGAGGCAGTGATAAAAGCAAAGGCCAATCTCCCGTCAATTGATGCGATTGTCGGCGAACGCCGCAGGGTATTCATAACCCCACTCTTGCAAGAGCTACTGCAGCACGGATTGCTGTACGCACTCATTGCCTGGATTGTAACCATGCCTCTGCGTATATGGGGAATGGGTATCTTCTTGAACTATGGCTTGTTTGCCATCTGCATTTTTATCGGAATCCTCTACTTGATCGTGCTTGGGATCAAACGACCGATATCCTCGCAGCATTTCACCAGCATGAATGTACGGTCAGCCTTTTTGTTGCGGAAAACGGGGTGGATGCTATGGGCGCTTTATATAGTCGGGACACTCGTGTTTACGACCGCTCTTCATTTTGGCAGTAATCTGTGGTTCTCCACTCCAGTTAATCTCACTGGACCATATCAATTCGCCAAAATTGCCGTAACGTATGCACTGCCTTTCATCTCCATTCTCATACCACTGTGGCTCCACGCCATTCCGCGGCTTATTTTGAAATACGATGCAGGGGAAAGTGACAAATATGCGTAATAAAATCATTCTTGCTTTGGTACTTGTCGGGGTTGTTCTGTTCATGATCATACAGTTTGCGATCATCCCGAAACAAGAAGAACAATCAGAGCAATATCGTTTGGCTCAGCAAAGCCCGCTGACTCATGATTTGGAATCAATCTTGCCTTATAAAAACAAGTATATGGGAGCGACTTCGAATCTGGTCATGTTCAATCATCTACCTCTGGATCATCTCAAGGGCACCTTTCAGCTCCGTCCGGATACGTTTACGATTGAGATTCATTACGAGGAGAAGACGACCAGCGTCGAACCGAAATTGTTTAACCAAGCCATGCTCTATAACTCTGTCGCAGCCTTTGCTTTGGTGGACAATCTGCAAGTGGTTGAATATCGTTTTACTGATCAGATCATTGTTGCTGCGCGCACGGACATTCAGAGCCTATTCGGTGAAAATTTGACTTCACTTCTCACAAAAGAAAAATGGCGTACAGGCGTACAGGACAAATTGCGGGATGACAGCTTTATAGAAGAGGGCATGAAAATCCTGATGAAAAAGGAATAGACGAAAACCAATAAAAGGGACTAGCCTGCTTCTAACAGACTCGTCCCTTTTCTGTTTCTTAGATAAACAAGCTTAGCAACAAATAAATGGCTGCAGCGAGCAAGGCAGAAATCGGCAGCGTAATAAACCAGGTGATCACAATGCGTTTTGCGACGCCCCAATTGACGCTCTTCAGTCGCTTGGCGGCACCGACCCCCATGATCCCGGAGGAGATGACATGGGTAGAGCTGACAGGCAGTCCTAACTGCGTAAACGTAAAAATAATCGAGGACGACGTGAGATCAGCGGTGGCTCCATTGATTGGTTCAATCTTGGTAATTTTGCCCCCGACCGTCTTAATTATCTTCCAGCCACCTACAGAAGTGCCTAATCCCATGGCGAGAGCGCATATAAACTGAACCCAAAACGGAATGGTGTTCGTATCCCCATGCAGGTCAGCCGCAACGAGTGCGAACACGATAATGCCCATCGCTTTTTGTGCGTCGTTCGTTCCATGGGTAAAGGATTGCAGAGCAGCCGTGAAAATCTGAAAGAAGCGAAACCCTCGGTTTACCTTGGTAGGGGGAGCCATGATCTTGCTGAAAATAAAATAAACCAATTTCATCATGAGGTAGGCGGCTACCAGTGCGATAACAGGTGACAAAATGAGCGCCTGAAAGATTTTCAAAAAACCAGCCCAGTTGATTTGCGAGCTCCCGGCGGAAGCGAGGACTGCTCCAACGAGAGAGCCGATGAGAGCGTGAGAAGAGCTGCTGGGAATGCCGTACCACCACGTAATCAAGTTCCAGAAGATCGCAGCCAAGAGAGCCGCCATGACCACCAGTACACCGTATTCCAGCTTGGCAGGATCGGCGATGTCACCACCGATCGTTTTGGCAACCCCGGTAAATGTCAGGGCACCGATAAAATTCATAATGGCCGCTAACCCAATGGCGATTTTGGGCGGAAGCGCTTTTGTGGACACAGTGGTAGCGATGGCATTGGCTGTATCGTGAAACCCGTTGATGAAATCGAAGGAAACAGCCAGGATAATAACAGCGACAACAAGTGGGAGGCTCGTTTGCATAGAAAGTAGGTCTCCTTGGTTAAGAGTTGCCCATGATTACTGATTCCATCGCATCCGCGACATCCTCACAATGGTCCATGACATCTTCTAGCACCTCATAAATTTCTTTGAGCTGCATGATGTGAATCGGATCGCTTGATGTCTTGAACAATCGCCGGATGCTATCCCGTACTAAGTCATCCCCTTCGCTTTCCAAATCGTTAATGCGGATGATGTATTCCTTCATGGCCGACAGCTTTTGCTTTTGCAATAGCTCGATGGCGAGAAGAATTTGCTTGGTAGCGTCTTCGATAAGTTGGCCGAATCTCACCATCGTATCATCCGCTTCCATGATGTCGTACATATAGAGCCTTGAAGCGCAAAACTCCAGTCCATCCAGCACATCATCCAGCTTGACGGCAAGGTCCAAGACGTCCTCGCGCTCGATGGCGGTTATAAATGTCTTGTTGATTTGAACGATGATTTCATGGATGAGCTTGTCGCCTTTTGTTTCATATTCCTTCATCGCTGTAGCAAAGCTTTTGACCGTTTCTAATGAAGTAATTTTGTATTCGTTAAAATAAATCGCTGTTTGATGAACATTTTTCGCAATCTCATACAACTCATCCAAGAGTGCGTCCGATTTGGTAAAAAGCATAAACAGACCTCCACTTCGAAAAACCCGAATAGAAGTATTGTGAGTGGAGGCGGTGGGGATTATTCACTTTTTTCCCGAACGCTTTACGTGGTAAGAAGCTGGACTGCCATGTAGATGGCAACGGCCCACATGATTACAGCAGAAACCATATTCAAACTACGCTGCAATTTTCCAGAACGGTCCAATCGTCTAGCCGTACGACCTGCTACCGAAAGTCCGAAGAACCAGAGGCAGGATACGAGAATGCAAGCAATCGTAAAGCCCCATTTCTCTGTTCCGGTATAGCTGAGTGAGCTGGTGCCAATGACGCCAATCGTATCGAGTATGGCATGTGGGTTCAGTAAAGAGACGGAGGCAGCAAACATGATTTGCTTTTTGGCCGAAAAACGCTCCTTCTCCCCATCATCTGTGTTTGGCCGGCTACGCCATGTTAAGTAACCCATGTACATCAAAAAGAAGAAGCCGACGACGTACAGTACGGTTTTCAGCCATGTGACAGTCAATACGACCAAGGAGACTCCCAATACCGCCAACAAAATGAGCAACGTATCACAGAGTGCCGCAGTCAGTACGACGGGCATGGCTCGTAGCAAGGTAGGTTGTAGAGCCCCTTGATTAAAAACGAAAACATTTTGTGCGCCCAACGGTAAAATAAGTCCAAAAGCAAGCACAAAGCCGTGCAAAATCGCTTCAAGCATGATAACTTCCTCCCCGTTTCTCTCTGGATGCAAAAACAATTTGCATTACTGTCATTATTCACGGTCGTGAATCAATTGTCTCCAGCCAATTGGTTTACATGCAATCCAACCAATTTGTACAATGATAAGACGAGGAGGAATGAGCCTGTGCTTACGATAGACTGGAAGCCTGATAAATCATCTGACATACCGATCTACGCGCAGATTGTGGTTTATATAAAGGGAAAAATTGCTGGGGGAGAGTGGCCGATCAACAGTAAATTACCGACCCAAAGAGCGTTGGCCCAAGCCTTTGAAGTAAACCGCAGCACGGTTGTGACTGCGCTGGAAGAGCTAAAAGCGGATGGCTTCATCGAAGCAACAGTTGGGAGTGGCTCCGTCGTTAGCAACAATACATGGTCCTTACTGACGACCGCGCCACCGCCAAATTGGCTGGGCTATGTTCAGGCGGGGGCCCATCTCCCCAACTCGCCAACGATTCAGGACATCAATCGTTATGAGCCAGACCCGAGCTACATTCGCTTAGGGACAGGTGAATTGTCGCCCAGCCTGATTCCTGTTGCAGAAATGGAGGAGGTTCTGGCTAGCTTGCAGGGAAAGATGACACATCTCGGATATTCAGAGCCAAAAGGACTGTTGCCTTTGCGACAGGCGATCAGCAAGCATTTGCGGAGCAGGGGAATCGAAGCTTCGCCAGCCTCTATTTTGGTCGTTTCGGGAGCTCTTCAGGCTCTGCAGCTGATATCGATTGGCATCCTTCATCGTGGATCGGCCATCCTGCTCGAACAGCCTTCGTATTTATTCTCCTTGCCGTTGTTTCAATCATCGGGGATGCGCCTTATCGGCGTACCTATGGATGCGGAAGGAATTTCTCCCCATGTGCTGACGAGACAAAAGCAGGCACATAACGCTGCGTTACTCTATACCATTTCGGCCTATCACAATCCAACGGGAATAAGCATGACCGAAACGAGAAGGGAGCAAGTGTTAGCGGCTTGCGAGCGGGAGCGACTGCCTGTGTTGGAAGACGATGTGTACGGGGAAATGTGGTTAGACGAGCCCGGGCCATTGCCGCTGAAGGCAAGGGATCAGAGTGGATTGGTTCTGTATTTGGGCAGCTTGTCCAAAACGCTAAGCCCTGGTCTGCGGATTGGTTGGATTGTAGGTCCTGAGCCTGTCATTGAACGCCTCGCGGATGTGAAAATGCAGACTGACTACGGAGCGAGTGCCATTTCCCAATGGGTGGCGACGGAATGGTTGACTTCCGACAGGTATTCCAGGCATATGGATCGGATTAGAGCCGAACTGCGAGAGAGAAGGGATCGGATGTGCGAATGCCTCAATCGCTGGTTTAACGATTTGGCCGAATGGAGCGTTCCCTCAGGCGGTTTTTATATTTGGCTTCGTTTGCGTCAGGCTGTTTCAATGCGAAAGCTATTCACGGAAGCGCTGGCAAAAGGGGTTTTGTTAAATCCCGGCTTTGTCTACGATCAAACGGACAGTCATCATTTACGGTTGTCTTATGTGTACGCAGAGGATGCCGAGATGGAAAAGGCATTATTGATCCTATCTCAGTTGCTCCGTGACAGGGGCTAATCATGAACAGAAGACACCTGCTTGGGCCAGGTGTCTTCCGCTATCCTCAATGGTAAGGGAACTGTGTAGAGTACCCGCTAAACTGCTGATAAGCCTGTTGCAGCTGTTGCTGCTCGGCAGCCTCCATCTTGTACCAGCCCTTTTGGAACATAAGATTGAAAGCATCTCGTGCAGATTGATGCGTTTCATTCAAAATTTGCACCATGTCATCATAGAGCTGCTGATGGCTAGCTTCACGGACCGCAATGTTAAAGTTATCCGTCAAATATTTGCAGGTAGCCAGACAGTCGTTGAGATAATCACGATCGTTCATTTGTGGCCCCTTCGCTTGAGGCAGCTGACCTGATTGTGGATTTGCGATCTGGTTTTGGTTTGGCATCCCGATTCCTCCCTTACTGCATCTGTTGTTGCTGCTGTTGTTGCTGTTGCTGGGATTGCATCTGCGGAATGCTGGCCATGACTGCGGTGTTATTGTTTTGGAGGTGACCCAGCAGCTTTTGGTAATGCCGTTGATGCATTTGTCCTTGCTGCTCCAGACATTGCTTGACCTGTGGATCGGTAGCCTGCTGCGCGAAGGCATGGAGCTTTTTGAAAGCGATCAGTTCCCATGACAATGCATCCTTGAGGTAGCTCAAGTCCTTTGTCGTGATGACCTTGGGCGGTTCGGGAATCGGTGCTTGCGTAAAGGGCTTGGAAGACAACATGGATGGCATCGGGTTGCTCCTTTCAGATGGAATCAAGTATAGGATGAGCAACAAGGCAGGATGTAACCCCTGAGGATTGCAGCCAAAAAAATCCGGTCGCAAAGGACCGGATCAGGATAGCTCCAGCGAAGAAATGACGATGTCGATGCTGGCGGGAGCGATATTGAGACAATATTGAGCTTCCTTGTACAACGTAGATTGAAGTTCATGGATAAGTGCTGGAATATTGGTCATGTAAGGCAGCGTAAGAGCAATCGAGACCTGAAACCGGGGTAAACCCTCAAAGGAGGAAACAATCTTGACCACATGATGGACCTCGTCAAACTGGTTGCAGGCCGCTTGCACGATTTTTCGCAACACCTGGGGATGAATGATGATACGTCCGCCTGAAAAAGGAGGATGTACCACAGTCGTCTCCCCAATCACTTCTTTTTTCGAGCTGAAAATTTGTTGGGCAGAAGAGATCAGTCGCTGGAGGAAATCTTTTTCTACCTCCACACGCGGAATCGGTATCGTGTGCTTGCCCATTGTTTCCCGCACGTAGCGAGCAGCCTCGATATCCTGTGGGGGCTTGATGGATTCAATCGGAATGAAATCCACTTGAAAAGGCAAATGCAGGGCTTCGACAATCCGTCCGATCATCCGCTGCGACGTCCCCAGAATCAGTAGGCGAGCTGGTTGAACCTCACCGAGGCTTCGCCGTACTTCATCTGCGTGCTCCTTATAGTGAAAAATGGCTCGTTTTACCGCCTGGATTTTTGTCTTCTCGTATTTGGCAGAGGTTCCGGCCACCTTGCGTCCCTGGTAAATCAGGATGCCATCGTCAATAATGGCGTCGATGTTCATTCGGTGAGCGAGTTCTAATGCACTGGTGCTTTTTCCTGTTCCACTGGTGCCGTACAAGGCGTAAATTTCCATGGGACCTCCTTCGTCCATTTTCTCGACTTTGCTTGATCCCTTTTATTATACATGACTTTTGATTATACATGACATAGAGGGAGCAAAACGCCCTTACTGGTATTGTGCCCCCATCTCCCGCGATCTTTCTGCTGCCCGCAGGATGGCAGCTGTGACGGCCTCCTGGAATTGATAGGCTTCCAATACTTCAAGTCCTGCCTGTGTCGTTCCACCAGGGCTCGTTACTTTTTGGCGGAGAACAGAAGGCTCTTCTCGCGTGTCGAGCAGCATATGCGCCGCTCCAATTACTGTTTGCAACGTTAGCTGGCGTGCCATTTCCCGATCCAGTCCCGCAGTGGCTCCCGCACCCATCATGGCTTCTACCAAATAGTAAATGTAAGCAGGGCCGCTTCCGGACAATCCGGTAATGATGTCCAGCTCTTCTTCGGCTACTTCGTATACCGTGCCAATCGCTTCGAAGAGTCGGGTAGCCAGCTCACGGTGCTCTGCCTGGACAAAAGGATTCGCGGACAGACCTGTAGCAGACAGACCCACCGCGGACGATGTATTGGGCATCGTGCGAATGATCGGGCAATCTGTACCGAGCCACTCTCCGATCAGGCTGGTGGAGACGCCAGCGACCACGGAAATAATCAATTGGTCACAACGAACGATTCCACGCAAATCCTGTAATGCCTCCGCAGCATCCTTCGGCTTGATTGCCAAAATCAAAATATCGGAAGAACGGACTACCTCGAATTTGTCTTCTGTAGAGGATACGCCATAATCATTTTCTAACTGCTCCAAGCGCTCCATGTTGTTGCGGTTGGTAACGGCGATACGCTCAGAAGGGAGTAAACCTTTCTTTACGATACCGGAAAGCATGGCCTCCACGATGGAGCCTGCACCGAGAAAACCGATCCGCCCTTCTGTAATCGCTGTTGCTTGGTTACTCATGGTGATTCCCTCCCTTTGGACTAGCGGATTTGGCCGCTTCCGCGTACGACATACTTGTAAGAAGTGAGCGCTGGCAAGCCCATAGGACCGCGAGCGTGAAGCTTTTGCGTACTGATGCCGATCTCGGCACCGAAGCCGAATTCTCCTCCGTCTGTAAAGCGGGTAGACGCATTATGATAAACGGCTGTCGCATCGATTGCAGTCAAAAACTGACGTGCTGCGTGTTCGTCTTCCGTTACGATCGCCTCGGAATGACCTGTGGAGTGTGTGGTAATATGCTCGATGGCATCTTCTAGACTATCGACAGTACGGACAGCCAGAATCAGCTCGGAGTATTCTGTATCCCAGTCTTCTGCGGCAGCATGGTGCAGCTGTTCAGCGAGGTCGACATGCAGCTCCCTCGTAAGCTCGCAAGCACGGAGTTCAACGCCTTTTGCGAGTAGCTTTTGGAGCAAAGCTCGCTGATTGTCCTGTGGCCAACTGCGGTGCAAGAGCAATGTTTCAGCAGCGTTACATACAGCAGGTCGACTTGTTTTCGCATTGATCACGATGTTTTCTGCCATGTCATATGGAGCTGCTTGATCCACAAAAATGTGGCAGTTGCCGACGCCCGTTTCGAGTACAGGGACGCTGGCGATTTGCAAAACTCGTTGGATCAATCCTGCACCACCGCGAGGGATGATGACATCCACGAGGCCGTTGGCGGTGCATAAGAAGTCGACTGAGGCATGCTCGGCAAAAGGCAAATATTGCACAGCTTCAGCCGGAAGACCTGTATCGGTGAGCGCTTGACGAATGCTTTTCACCAAGGCGAGATTGCTGTGAACAGCGCTGTGGCTACCGCGCAGGACGATCGTGTTGCCTGTTTTAATGGCGATAGCAGCAGCGTCAACGGTTACGTTCGGTCTGGCTTCGTACACCATTCCAATGACACCGAGAGGAACGCGGATTTGTTCGATGAAAAGTCCGTTGGGCCGTGTCCACGAGTCGATTCTTTCTCCGACCGGATCGTCGAGTGATGCCAGCTGCGAGAGGCTATCCACGAGCTGCGTAATTCGCTCCGGGGTCAACAGGAGACGATCGAGATAAGAGGCAGGCTGACCGTCTGCTTCCGCGCGGGCGAGGTCCTTGGCGTTTTCAGAGAGGATATGAGCCTCATCTGCCAGGAGCTGATTGCCAATTGCGACCAGCACATGGTCTTTTTCTTTGCGAGAGAGTATCGCCATTCTTCGTGATGCCTGTTTCGCCAGGCTGATTTGTGCATGCACTTTTTGCTTCAAGCTGTCCATGGTTTCTCCAACTCCTTATTCTGTCTACGTGGATTCGTTTAAATGACGGGCGTCCATTCATCCCGATGTATAACAGTACCGCTGTGTCGCGTTACGTTATCAGGGGAAAGAAAATCACTTAACTGTGATGCAGTGAATCTGCTGATACCGCGACCAATCAAGGTGCCCTCACAATAAACCTCGATCACCTCGCCTTGGTCGAACATGCCTGATACATCGCGGACACCTGCCAAGAGCAAGCTTTTGCTGTTTTCCAAAATCGCTTCAGCCGCGCCACTATCCACTGTGATTTTTCCGCGGGTAGGTGAGTGAAGTGCAATCCATTGCTTCCGTGTAGGAACGCCATTCGTTGCAGGCGCTTCCGGGTGATAGTTGACATAGGTGCCGTTTCCGCTGCCGGTAAGAACATCCAGCAAATCCGATGAGTCCGTCAATTTTCCGATAAAGCTAGGGATTCCTAATGATTGGGCAGTCTTTGCTGCGATCAGCTTTGAGCGCATGCCGCCCGTTCCTAGCTGCGAAGCTCCACCTGCAAGTGCCTCGATTTCGTCGGTCACGCGTTCAAGCCAGCTAATGTGTTTGGCATCTGTATGATGACGAGGGTCTTTATCATACAAGCCATTCGTATCGGTCAGGATCATGTACAAATCAGCGTGAATGAGACCAGCGACGAGTGCGCCAAGCATATCATTGTCTCCGAAGGTCAACTCTGCTACGGATACCGTGTCGTTTTCGTTGATAATTGGCAAAATATTTTTATCTAGCAGCAGTGACAGGGTGGAGAATGCGTGCTGATACCGCTCCTTGTGGGAGAAGTCGCCACGGGTCAGCAGGATTTGTGCCACGCTAAAGTTATGGGCGCCGAACATTTGTGTGTAGGTTTGCATCAACAGGCTTTGTCCGATGGCAGCAGCTGCTTGCTTGGCTGCCAAGGATCGCGGTCGTTGCTGATAACCGAGACTTTGATAGCCGCTGGCGACTGCTCCCGAGGACACTAACACAACCTGATGACCAGCCTCACGTAATTGGCTGACAGCGGAGACGAGCAGTGACATTTTCGCCGGATCAACACCACCTGTAGCTGCCGCTATTGAGCTGCTTCCCACTTTTACTACCAAACGCAATTTACCCTTTTTCATGCGTAAAACCTCCTTGTTTCCAACAAAACGGTCACGACCGTTTTGTTTGACCGCAAGCGATCACATCCATTTTTATGAAAAACGTCGAGACGTTTTTCACAGAAAAAAGCCCTCTCGTCTCTTTGATAAGGACGAAAGGGCTTGATAACCTCACGCGGTACCACCTTATTTGACGTTTTTGACCAAAAGACATACTTCGGTCAAGAAACACCCGGCTCTCTTTCTTTGATAACAGGTGAAAGAAACCTGTCCAGGTCTTCCCTGGATGCTCTGGGGTGGGTTCAAACCGATTCAAGGACGAAACCTCTCAGCCGGTGGATTTCGCTCTCTGGACCTGAAGGGCGGTTTTACTATTCCCCGTCATTGCCGCTCACTATGTGCTTATTAATTCACTATTATTCGCTGGTTCCCTAAGAAATGTCAAGAGGCTTATTGAAATTGTTCATTTCCGTAAGCGCCGACCCGGGATTTGATTTCGAACCGTTTTGATTTTTGATCGCGTACGAGTCGATAGCGGAGCGTACGGTCAGAAGCAAAGGAGGAATCCGTCGCATCCTCGATCGTCACGCTGATTTCCCCATTGCTTTTTTGAACGGTCGTATTTCGTACGGAGATCAAAGTCGGATAGTCGACGCGGGGGATCGCCACGTATAATTTTTCCTTCACGAGCTTGGTTGTCATGTTGTCGTACATGGCTTCTGCCAGTGGACGACTCCAAAAACGACCGAAGTAACCCGTTATTTTATCTTTGCTGTCAAAGCGCTTGGGCAATTCACGAAAGACGAGACCATCCTCATACACAGACTTGCCCTTCGCATTGTCCGCAGCCGCATAATACACATCTTCGAGCAGATGCTCCGCCTGATTCAGAAAGAGGACAACATCCATTTTGTTATCACCAAGCTTTTGGATAGCAGATTGCTTGGGTGGCTTGCTTTGTGTTTTGGCCTTGCTTTTTGCCTGCTCCTGCTTGCCGGGAGTCATGCATCCTGTGACGAGCAAAGAGAGAGCAAGAATAAATATCCAGTTTTTCCAGTTGATTTTCATAGCGCACCTCACTTGGAAGCAATCGTTATTACTTTAGCGTGTGTTCAAAAAAGACAATTAGCCAAGTTAATATTTGGATAGGGGTTGTCTGACTCTCGGATTATGTCTATCATGGAGAGAGTTGGACAGATCGAATAATTGAGGTGGAATCTATGTTTGGGTTTGGAAAAAAAGCAAAGAAACCGGACGGTATTGATATTTTGATTATCAAAACGGAAGAAGCAAAAAATCGCAACTTCTATCAAGTTGCTTTTCCGAGTGTGCTAGCGAATGATATTTTGTCCATGCTGCAAAAATTGGAGAAATCAAAAATAAACAAGCAAGAATTCCTTGGGGAAATCGGCGGTTTTCGTATCGTGACTCACTTGGAGGCCTTGACTGGCTTTGATATTTTGGATGAGGCCGACATGGAGGCACATCCGGTACAGATTCAGGATTTTGCCAACATGCTTCTGCGTCGTTTGGAAGCGTTGGAGGAAAGTGGCAAGCTGGACGAGAACGAAGATTTTGCTTTCATCATGGGTGAATTGACAATGCTGCGTGATGGCAGCTTTGTACCGCAAAACTAATAAAGAGAGCCGTTGGGGATGACTGACGGCTCTTTTACTTTTCTTGGAACTTTTTCTTGATTCACTCGTAATAAAAGGGAAAAGGAGAGAATCCAACAATGATTGATCTGGTCAATGTGACGAAAAGCTACAACGGCACCATAAAAGCAGTGGATCAAATGAATCTCACAGTGCCCAAAGGAGAAATTTTTGGTTTCCTCGGTCCAAACGGAGCTGGCAAGACAACCACGATCAAAATGATCACAGGTATCACACGTCCGGATCAAGGCGAGATCACGATAAATGGAAAAAATATTCGATCTGAAGCACTCGAAGCAAAGCATCAATTCGGTTATGTACCGGATAGCCCTGATCTTTTTTTGCGACTGAAGGGCCTAGAGTATGTCAGCTTCATGGCAGATATTTATGAGGTGCCGCAAGACGTACGAGGAACCCGGATATTGCAGCTTGCGGATCGCTTTGATATGAAAAGCGCGCTGGGTGATCCGATTCAGAGCTATTCGCATGGCATGCGTCAAAAAATCATGATCATGGGTGCGCTCGTTCATCAGCCGGAGGTATGGATTCTCGATGAGCCTTTGACTGGACTTGATCCCAAGTCATCCTTTACGCTAAAAGAAATGATGCGAGAGCACGCCGATAGCGGTCGAACCGTATTCTTTTCCACACATGTACTGGAGGTCGCGGAGAAGCTGTGTGATCGAGTCGGGATCATCAACAAGGGCAAAATCTTGTTCTCTGGGACCTTTTCTGAGCTGCGCGAGCATTTTCAGTCAAACGTATCGCTGGAAAGCTTGTTCCTGGAGTTGACGAAGCATGAATAAAGTGCTGATTTTGACGAGGATGATGATGAAGAACGCGGAACCTGCCTGGAGAATGGGGAAGGGGAGTGGCTGGAAGACTGCGCTCTTGTATATCGTCATTGCAATAGGTGTTCTTCCAGTGGTTGCTTCGGCTGTCGTGATGATTTCAGAGCTGTACGACGGATTGGCTCCGCTTGGACAGGAGGGTGCCATCCTCGGATTAGGTGTGGCCATGTCTTCTCTCGCCATCTTTTTGTTCGGAATATTGTACGTCTTAAGCGTTTTCTACTATTCGAAGGATGTCGAGCATTTGCTGCCAATGCCGTTTGCTCCCGGACACATTCTCGGTGCGAAATTTGCCCTCGCCCTCTTGTATGAATATTATACAGCGCTGGTTTTTCTGGGACCGTTGTTCATTACGTATGGAGTGAAAAGTGGCGCAGGGATCATCTACTATCTGCTGGCGATCCTTGTCTTTCTGATCGTTCCTGTCTTGCCGCTTGTTTTTGCGGCTCTTATCGTGATGCTGTTCATGAGCTTTACGAACGTCAAAAAATACAAAGAACGCTTCCGGATCATTGGGGGTCTAATCGGGATTGGCATCGTCGTTGGTCTTCAAGCGATGTTCCAACGCCAGTCTAGCGGAAGTGAATTTGGTATCGAGCAATTTCAGCAAATGCTGTTGACACAAGAAAATGGGCTGTTGAGTCTTGTCACACAGCTGTTCCCTGGGAGTAATCTGGCTGCCCTTGCCTTGGTAGACAGCGGAACATGGGGCTCTCTCGGGTATTTGATTGCTTTTCTTCTCGTGGCAATGACTGCTGTAGCAGTCTTACTCTACGTCGGACAGCATATCTACTTTTCGGGTGTTATGGGAATGAGTGAGTCAGTTGCCAAACGAAAAGAAGTAGTCGATACTGCATTTGCCAAGCTGATTCAAAAACGTCCAGCAGTACTTGCCTATGCGCTCAAGGAATGGAAAATGTTATGGCGGACACCAGCTTTTCTGATGAATTGTTCGTTATCCAGCATTTTGATTCCGATACTCGTTTTGATCCCATTGCTAAGTCGCCGTGACAGTGGGGAGACGATTGCGTTCATTCAAATGGTCATGCAGAAGGAATCGGTAGCGGGTATGAGTATAGCGATCGCCTTTGCTGCTTTTCTCCTCATGGGTGCAATGAATAGCACGTCTGTAACCGCCATATCCAGAGAGGGTCAGGGGTTTTTTACGAATAAGCTTTTGCCGATGCCATATCGACAGATCCTGCTGGCGAAGCTTTTTCCAGGACTGGTGCTAAGCGCGGTGAGTATGTTGTTGCTTCTTGCAGAAGCCGTGTGGTTATTGCAGCTTTCACCTACTTTTATCATGCTTGCCATCGTGAGCGGAATTTCTGGCCTGATTTTTATCAATCTTGTTGGTATCATAGTGGATTTGCAGCTGCCCAAGCTGCGCTGGAGCTCGGAACAGGAGGCGGTTAAACAAAATCTCAATCCGCTTTTCCCGCTGGTAATAGGGCTAATGGCAGGAGGCCTGGTCGTACTGACCAGTTTTTCGCTGGGGATCTCTATGCTTGGTACAGCGCTTGGGATATTCGTCCTGTTCACTCTCATCAACATTTTCTTATATCGATTGCTTGTGACCAAGGGACCAATCTGGCTAGAACAGATCGAGGGCTAGTCAGTGTATGCAGGAAAAGAATATTTTTGGGCCGCTATATGCAAAGTGCGGCTTTTTTTCATTACTTTTGAAAAAGTATAATGAACTCCCCCGTTCATCCCGATACAAGAAAGGGAGAGATCAGACCCAGGAAAAATAGACCAATCTGGCAGGAATGGATGCTACTGGGGACGAAATACCAGAAAAAGGGAGTAAGGAATCTATCATGAAAAGAAAGGAGTTATCGTAAGTCATGGTAAAGCGTTTTGCTGCCGTTTTTCTCATGGCATTGCTAGTAGTGCAAAGCGTTTATTCAGGGAGTGCGAATGCAGCTGCACCTGGTATGTTTACGGACATACAGGAACACTGGGCTCGTGAGCACATTAACGAGATGGCAGATCTGGGTATCGTAAAAAGGAAGGGTTATCAGCCTTTTTACCCAAACAAACCGGTTACACGAGGCGAAGCTTTGGCTATGCTGAATCGCGTCTTTGAGACGGTATATGGTCCTATCGAAAAGCCAGAACGAAAAGCAAACCTGGATCATCGCTATCTACTCCGGGGGGAAGTAGATCAACTGCTGAGCAATCTGAAGACCCTGATGAGAATCGAGACGGACGATCTGAGCAAATTCGATCCAGGAGACCGGATGCTGTACTATTTATATTTGGCTGAAAACGGTCACTTGATGAAGAAGCAAGCGAAGGAAAACCCGGAATGGTGGATGTCCAGTGCCGGGATGCAGTGGCCACTGTCGAGAGAAGAAGCCAGTCTGGTGCTATTGCATATGCTTGCGCCGCAAAAATACCGTACGGCCAATATTAAACCACAGGATGCAGCATCTTACTTTAACAGCTACTACGAATGGAAGCGTGATCGCTTCTACCGGGATACATATTCACCGTACGCACTAGGCATCCGAGAGTTCAATTTGTTTCTCACGGACAAGACCTTTTCGCCGGATAAGATCATGACGCGAGCAGAATACGTAGTTGTCATGAAGCGACTGATCGATTATTACCGGGTTGATACGGCAGCGCAGTTTCGTGGTTCGCCTGCGAATCAGCAACACATCGCGCAGGTGTACTTACGAGCAGCGAATTTGGCGTACGAAACGAAAAATCAGAAGCATCTGTCTGCGATTTTCACAGAAGATGCACTCAAAAGCATGACAAAGCTTGCGCAAGTGCCGAAGTATAACGGACCGGTTAAAATAACGGTCAAGGCAGACGAAAACAATTCCAAAGCCATTTGGGTAATTGCCCATTATCTCGACCCGAAAAATGGAGACTTCCAGATTGAATACAAATTGGAAGAGGACGCGTCCAATATTTTCGGGCGCAAGATCACCACACTGATTTACTCGCAAAAATAGCAAAGTATACAGGGGCGCCGGACACCGGTACGCCCCTTTTGTTTTCTTTATAAAAAGAAGCGACAAGTGACGATTGCAACTGACAGAATTTTCGATTACAATAAAAACTGAACGGTGATTCAGTTGGTGGGAGCGTAACATCTCCGGGCGTGCAAGGGAGCCCAAACGTGGGATGTCCTTTTTTAACCCACATACTGAATGAGTATTCATTCAACAAGAGACATGAGCTGATGTATACAGGAATATCCTATGGAAAAGTAGAAGTTTTACAAATGCTCTGTTAGTCTGAATATTAGGTATTTACTGTAGCGAGGCCATTCTTTTGACCATGAAAAAGCCATGACTAGGTTTTAAAAGGAGGATTTGGAGATGGAACGCAAAATTCGCAAGGCGGCTGTTCTCGGTTCAGGCGTCATGGGCGCTGGGATCGCAGCACATTTAGCCAACGTCGGTATTCCCACTTATTTACTGGACATCGTGCCGCGTGAATTGACAGCAGATGAGAGCAAAAAAGGACTTACTTTGTCTGATAGCGTGGTGAAAAACCGGATCGCACAGGCGGGCCGTGACCGACTTTTGAAGGAAAAGCCGGCGCCGCTCTACGATATTAAGAACATCGATTTGATTACGGTTGGTAACTTCGCAGACCACCTCTCTTACTTGAGCGAGGTCGATTGGATTATTGAGGTAGTTGTCGAGAACATCGAGGTGAAGAAAAGCGTCTTCGCCATGGTAGAAGCGCATCGCAAGCCAGGGACAATCGTCTCTTCCAATACGTCCGGGGTTTCTATCAATGAAATGGCAGAGGGTCGCTCGGATGACTTCCGCAAGCACTTCCTTGGCACGCACTTTTTCAACCCACCGCGCTACTTGAAGCTGCTGGAGTTGATTCCAGGGCAAGATACAGACCCGCAAGTCGTCTCTTTCATGAAGCATTTTGGTGAGCAAGTGCTCGGAAAAGGAATGGTCGTGTGCAAGGACACGCCTAACTTCATCGCTAATCGCATCGGTACATATGGATTGCAGGTGTCGATCCACGAAATGGTGCGTATTGGGCTTGGGGTAGATGAGGTAGATGCGTTGACAGGGCCGGTCATTGGCCGACCGAAAAGCGCGACGTTCCGCACTCTGGATGTCGTCGGACTGGATACTTACGTGCATGTGGCGGGCAACGTCAGGAACAAAAGCACGGATGAGCTGGAGCGTTCGGTTTTTGAAGTGCCGGAATTCGTCCTGCAAATGGTAGAGAAAAGATGGATCGGGCAAAAGGCAGGTCAAGGCTTTTTCAAGCAAGTGAAAACGGAGAAAGGGAAAGAGATCCTAGCGCTGTCGGTTGACACGCTGGAATACCGTCCAAGTGTGAGGCCGAAGTTCGCTTCCCTCGAAGCAGCCAAAACAGCCAAGACATTGCCTGATAAGTTGAGAGCGCTCGCATACGGCAAGGACAAGGGCAGCGAATTCGTCTGGAGTGTTTTCAAAAAGGTACTGCTGTACTCGGCTGAAAAGGCTCATGAGATCGCAGACGATATCGTCGCTGTCGATCAGGCTATGAAGTGGGGCTTCGGCTGGGAGATGGGGCCATTCGAGACATGGGATGCCATCGGAGTCGAAAAGTCAGTTGCGAGAATGCGTGAGGAAAACGAGAAGATTCCAGCACTCGTCGAAGAGCTGCTCGCGAGCGGGAAAACTTCCTTCTATCAAAAAGAGCAAGGGAAGAGCCGCGTGTTTTCTATCGGGGGCGCCTACAAGGACGTCGAAGAGAGCAAGGAAAACATCAATCTGGCTGCGCTTAAGGAACAGGGCAAGCTGATCAAGAAAAATGCGGGGGCTGCACTGGTCGATTTGGGGGATGGAGTGGCATGTCTGGAATTCACTTCCCCGCACAATGCGCTCGGGATGGATGTTCTGCAGATGGCGAATCAGGCAGCAGAGGAAGTGCAGAAGAACTTCGCCGGACTGGTTATCGGAAATCAGGGCAAAAACTTCTGCGTCGGAATGAATCTCGCAATGGCGCTGATGGAAGCACAGGATGAGAACTGGCTAGAGCTCGACATGCTCGTCACCAACTTCCACAAAACCGCACGGGCATTGCGCTACATGCATCGTCCAGTCGTCGCAGCACCGTTTGGCATGACGTTGGGCGGCGGTGTCGAGGTCGTCTATCTCGCGGATCGTGTGCAGGCGTCGGCTGAAACCTACCTCGGATTGGTAGAGGTTGGCGTAGGACTTCTGCCAGGTGGTGGAGGAACGAAGGAAATGCTGTTCAGAGCCATGGAAAACGTTCCGGAGGGAGGCAGCGTGCCAGTCGATCCGTTCCCGTTCGTGGCGAAGGCGTTTGAAGCGATTGCCATGGCAAAGGTATCTACCAGCGGACAGGAAGCGATCAATTTGGGATACCTGCGCCCAACTGACCGCGTCAGTGTCAATGCTGACCACCTGCTATACGATGCGAAGCAGCTGGTACTGATGATGGATAAAGAGGGCTACACGCCCCCGGCACCACGCAAAATCCGCGTGATCGGAGAAACCGGTTATGCGAACCTGCGCCAAAATATTTATGCGATGAAAAAGAGCGGATATATTTCCGAGCATGACGAGCTGATCGCAAGCAAGGTCGCGTATGTCATGTCAGGTGGTAATGTGCCAGCGGGTACAGAAGTGACCGAGAGCTACATTCTGGAGCTGGAGAAGCAAGCGTTCCTCGAACTGATCAAGACGCCGAAAAGCCAGCAGCGGATGCAGCACATGCTGACCAAAAACAAGCCTTTGCGTAACTAGGGAGAGGGAGGGGTAACGATGAGAGAAGCAGTTATCGTCGCGGGCGCCCGCACCGCGATCGGCAAAGCGAAAAAAGGTAGCCTCAAGGATGTTCATCCAGTCGATATGGGAGCCGCAGTCGTAAGTGACCTGTTGCGCCGCGTCCCACAGCTCGATCCGGCTGACATCGAGGATATCATCATGGGGACGGCTGTACCGGAAGCAGAACAAGGAATGAATATGGCTCGCTTGATTGGACTGCGCGCCGGTCTGCCGACAAATGTATCGGGAATCACGATCAACCGCTTTTGCTCCTCCGGCTTGCAGACGATCGCCTACGCTGCTCAGCAGATCATGGTCGGCAGCTCTGATGTGGTCGTTGCTGGCGGTGTAGAGAGCATGAGTCTGGTACCGATGCTCGGTCACAAAATTGCACTCAATCCGACACTGGTAGAAACGAAGCCGGAAGCGTACATGAGCATGGGCCATACAGCAGAAGAAGTAGCGAAGCGGTACAACATTTCCCGTGAGGATCAGGATGCTTTTGCTCTGCAAAGCCATCAACGTGCCACGGCCGCGATTACCACAGGGAAATTCCAGGATGAGATCGTACCGTTGACTGTGAAGCACCATTTTGTGGATGAAGCAGGCAAGGTTCACGTTCAGGAACGTGTTTTTGACAAGGATGAAGGAGCGCGTGCGGATACGACGATGGAGGCACTCGCCAAGCTGAGACCAGTCTTTCATGTACAAGGCAGCGTAACGGCAGGTAACTCCTCGCAAACAAGCGACGGTGCAGCAGCAGTTCTCGTCATGTCTGCTGAAAAAGCAGCCGAGCTGGGTGTCGAGCCGATTGCCAAGTTCCGGTCCTTTACGGTTGGCGGTGTAGATCCAGATATCATGGGCATCGGACCTGTCGTCGCGATTCCAAAAGCATTGAAGCTGGCGGGAATCAGTGTCGAGGATGTCGATCTGTTCGAGCTCAATGAAGCGTTTGCTTCTCAGTCGATCGCAGTCATTCGCGAGCTGGGACTCGATCCTGAAAAGGTCAATGTAAATGGCGGAGCTATCGCATTAGGCCACCCACTCGGTTGCAGCGGTGCGAAGCTGACCGTACAGCTTTTGAACGAAATGAGACGCAGGGGCGGCAAATACGGAGTCGTTACAATGTGTATCGGCGGGGGTATGGGTGCTGCTGGTGTTTTTGAAATGATCTAATTTCAATATAAGGAGAGGGATAGTTATGGCAGAAACAAAAGATTTGATCCGCGGTGGAAGCTTTTTGATTGATGCAGGCTCGGCTGATGATGTGTTCGTGCCAGAAGAGTACAGCGACGAGCAGAAGATGATCGCCAAGACGACAGAGGATTTCGTCAACAATGAAGTTCGTCCACATTTGGAAGAGCTGGAGAACCATCAGTTTGATATTTCGGTTCGTTTGTTGAAGGAAGCAGGCGAGCTGGGTCTCTTGGCTGGTGATGTTCCGGAGAAATACGAAGGTTTGGGGCTGGATAAAGTCAGCACCGCATTGGTAACAGAGAAGTTCTCGCTTGCTCGTGGCTTTGCGCTCAGCTATGGTGCGCATGTCGGAATCGGATCATTGCCGATCGTGTACTTCGGAAACGAGGAGCAAAAACAACGCTACCTGCCTGATTTGGCGTACGGAAAACGAATTGCCGCTTACTGCCTGACCGAGCCTGGCTCCGGCTCGGATGCGCTGGGGGCGAAGACGACGGCTACCCTCTCCGAAGATGGTACGCACTATATTCTCAACGGGGAGAAGCAATGGATTACAAACGCTGGCTTCGCTGATGTATTTATCGTGTACGCCAAAATTGATGGCGAGAAATTCACTGCGTTTATCGTCGAGCGCACGTTCCCGGGCGTTTCGTTTGGACCGGAAGAGAAGAAGATGGGGATCAAATGCTCTTCTACACGCACCGTGATTTTGGAAGATGTACCTGTGCCTGTAGCCAATCTGCTCGGTGAGCCTGGAAGAGGTCATGTGATCGCGTTCAACATCTTGAACGTCGGTCGTTACAAGCTCGCTGTTGGTGCAGTCGGCTCCGCAAAAAAAGCGGTGGAAATCGCGACGAACTACGCAAAAGAGCGCAAACAGTTCAAAACGCCAATTGCCAACTTTACCTTAATCAAAAATAAATTGGCGAACATGGCAGTGAAAACGTATGCGGCAGAAAGCTCCGTCTATCGGACAGTTGGTTTGTTCGATACTGCGCTGACACGCTTGGGTGAAAAAGCGGACGATGGCGCAGAGGTGGCGAAGGCGATTGCCGATTACGCGATTGAATGCTCGATCAATAAAGTATTTGCCACAGAGGTTCTGGATTACTGCGTGGACGAAGGCGTGCAAATCCACGGTGGCTATGGTTTCATGTCCGAGTACGAGATCGAGAACATGTACCGTGACTCGCGTATTAACCGCATTTTCGAAGGAACGAATGAAATCAACCGCTTGCTCATCCCGGATACGCTGGTGAAAAAGGCGATGAAAGGCGAGCTGCCGCTCCTGCAAGCAGCAAGCAGTCTGCAAGCAGAGCTGATGAGCTATTATCCGGAAGAGATTGAGGATGCGCCTTTGGCTGTAGAGAAGCACCTCATTGACATCACGCGCAAAATCATTTTGATGGTGGCTGGTTCAGCACTGATGAAATACCAGCAGGCGATTTCCAAGGAACAGGAGCTCTTGGCATTCGCGGCTGACATGCTGATCGAGCTGTATGCGATGGACAGCATCGTGAAACGGACGGAAAAAGCGATTGCGGCAAATGGCATCGAGGCGGAGCAGCAGAAGCTGGAAATGACCGCTGTCTATGTGCATGAAGCGTTCGACCGTGTCGAAGGCTGGGCGAAGGAAGCATTGGCGGCGATGGAGGAGGGCGATGAGCTTCGTCTACGCCTCTCGATCCTGAAAAAGCTGACGCGCCGTACACCGATCAATACAGTAGCGCTCAAACGTTCGATTGCGGATCGCCTGATCGAAGCGGGAGAATACGTAGTGTAGTCTAAGGAGAAAACGAGGGAGCAAAGCGTTGAGCTTTGCTCCTTTTTCTTTTCACTATCCGTTTATCCGCAGAAAAAATAGCAAGATCATGAATATACTAACTTTAGTTAGATTTCTTTTAGAGAGATTATTGCTATATTTTTCTTGATTGAAATCTGGAGGTGGTCGATCGTGATGGAATTTCTGATGAAAGGAGGAAACATAAGGCGTCTATGAAAAAAATGTTGGCTCGTTTCCTGATATTCATTCTGATTTTTACGATGATTCAGCCGATTTATTTTCATGAAGGAGCACAAGCTGCTGGTACAACTGATTCAATCCCAGTAACCCTTGATAAATTTGTGGAAAACGACACGAAATCTTATAAAGATGGTGATAGGGATGGTGCTGAATACCCGTATATTCATTGGGTCGGCTTTTATACAGAAGGCGGAAAACCGATCTATTCCAAAGCAGCTTTGCAATTCGATTTACCCAAAGATCGAGTCATTGAAAAAGCTGAGTTAAAAATTGAAATCAAGCGAATCAATATAATTGCTACTCCAGAACCCGAGACTTTCATGAATATTTATGGTTCAAAAGACGATGCATGGACAGAATCAGATACCAAAATACCTGATCCGAATGATCACACTAAAACCGTTCCCATAGTATCCAAAGAGGTATTGAAGTACCCGGGAACAAATGTAAGTAAGAAATTCGATGTCACTTCCTTTATAGTGGAACAACAACAGACAGATCAAAAAGCCAGCTTTGTCCTAACCGGTCCAGATGCTTCCACTGGAGGAGATACTTCACACTATTTGTTCTATGACAAATTAACCTCTGGAAAGGGCGCCGAATTGATTGTCACGTACGCTGCTGTGCAGCTGTCTAAAAATCAAATTGCCGAGAATAACAATGTCGGTGATACGATTGGGACTCTCTCTACACCGGGAATGACTGCCACCAGCTATACAAGGAGTGGCGTAGATGCTGATGCATTTACGATTGCAGGAAATCAATTGAAAGCAAATCAGTCATTTGACTTCGAGACGAAGAACAGTTATACGGTGACGATTGAGGCAAAAGACGGGGCAGGGGCTACGATGGCGAGTAAAGAGTTTACCATTCAAGTCACCAATGTCGATGAGCCACCAACGGCCGCTACGATTGCGATCAATGCAGGAGCAATAATCACAAATAATACAGATGTGACGCTCGGCTTAACCCACAACGACCCTGACTCTGTACCACAATACCGCCTATCCAATAACGGAGTCGATGGATGGAGTGAATGGAAGGCGTTTGCTGCGACTGTTCCTTGGCGTCTTTCCTCAGGGGACGAAAATAAAACGGTGTATATGGAGCTACAAGATACGACAGGCGGTGTAATAAAAGCACAGGATGACATTGTGCTTGATACGACATCACCAACAGTAACAGGGGTAGCGAATAACACTGTTTACAATACGGACGTCAAAATCGATTTTACCGAGGGAACTGCCACCCTGAATGGAAGTCCATTTACGAGCGGGACAAAAGTGAGCAGCGATAACAACTATTTATTGATCGTGACAGATGCGGCAGGCAATACGACGACGATTACGTTTATCATCGATAGAACAGCACCGACTGGATCGGTTAACATCAATAGTGGTGCGGCCTACACCCGAAATCAAGACGTCATGCTGACCGTTGACGGAAGAGATGGCGGTTCAGGTAATGTCCAGATGAGTTTTTCTAGCGATAACACCACTTGGACTGCGTTTGAACCGTTCCTGCCTGCCAAACCGTTCACTTTGTTGCCTCCGGGCGAAGGGGAAAAAACGGTTTACATGAAGCTGATGGATGGAGCAGGGAACACCGCGAGCTTCGAGGATCAGATCACGCTAGATATGACGCCTCCGACCGCAACGATGGTCATCAATGAGGGGAAGGAAGCTACCTCGACAGAAAAGGTAGCCCTGACGATCAGCGCGAGTGATGTCCACGGGGCAGTACAGGTGAGCTTATCCAACGACAGTAGCACTACAGGGGACTGGCAGCCTGTACCACCTAGCAACACCTTGGACTGGACCTTGGCCAGTGGTGATGGGGAAAAAACGGTTTATGCCACGTTCCGCGATGGCGCCGGAAATGAAAAGACGATCTCTGATACAATCATGCTGGATACGAAGAGCCCCATCGTTAGCGGGGTTGTAGACGGCAGCTTTTACAATACAGATGTGACGCCTACCTTCACGGAAGGGACAGCGACGCTTGACGGAGACAGCTTTACCAGTGGTACTACGATTAAGAATGAAGGCGTGCATACGCTGGTTGTGAAGGATGCAGCGAACAATACTACGACGGTTACCTTTACGATTGATAAAACCGCACCTACTGGCAGTCTTGTGATCAATAACGGAGACACCCATACGAAACAATCAGATGTAAACCTGCAAATCACATTCACTGACGCCAATGCTGGTGTGCAAATGCAGTTCTCATCCGACAACACCACATGGAGTGCACCAGAGAGCGCTGCGACGAGCAAAGCATGGACATTGCCTAGCGGCGACGGTTCGAAAACGGTCTACATGAAGCTGATCGACAGGGCTGGCAATACCGTTGACTTGCAGAAGTCGATTACATTGGACACGGTTCTCCCAGTGGTCACAGGTGTAGAAAATAACAAGCTGTACAGCGAAAATGTCACGATCCACTTCAATGAAGGAACGGCTACTTTAAATGGCAAGAAGATTGAAGACGGAGAGGTTGTCAGCGAAGACGGTGAGTATACGCTGGTCGTTACTGATGAGGCTGGCAATCAGGTGACGCTTCAGTTCTCCGTAGATGTGACGAAGCCGACGGGTAGTCTCTCGATTAATAACGGTGCGGCAATGACCAATACACTCGCCAGTACGCTGAAAATTGATGTGAATGATTCAAGCAGCGGTCTGCAAATGCGTTTTACCCATGACAATAGCGATCCGGCTAGCTGGAGTGCGTGGGAAGCGCTGGCACCAACAAAACCATGGACTCTGTTAGCAGGAGACGGAAGCAAGACAGTGTTCATGGAAGTAAAAGATCAGGCAGGCAATACCGCGAGCATGAGTGACGAGATCGTACTTGATATGATTCAACCAACGGGCAGTATTACGATCAATGAAGGAAAAGATCAAACGAATGCAAGCAAAGTGACCTTGGGCATTGAGTCTGCTGATACACACAAGGTACAAATGCGCCTCTCAAACGACAATGTTACATGGAGCGCTTGGGAAGCGGCCCCGGCGAAAGGGAATGTTTCCTGGGAGCTGGATGGATCAGATGGCATCAAAACGGTCTACGTGGAGCTGAAGGATGAAGCGGGTAACCAGATTTCGTACCAAGATCAAATTACGCTGGATACAAAAGCACCCGTCGTCACGGGTGTAGCCGATAATCAGACTTACAGCAATGACGTTACGATTACGTTTGATGAGGGCACGGCTTTGCTCAACGGCACCCCTTTCACGAGTGGCTCTGTCGTCAGCACAGAAGGAACGCATAAGCTGGTCGTGACAGACAGCGCGCAAAACAGCACGACCGTTACCTTTACACTCGATAAAACACCGCCGACTGGAAGCGTCAGCATCAACGAAGGAGCAGAGTTCACTACATCCGAAGACGTCACGCTCCAAATCAACGTGCCAGGCGATACAAACGGCATCGAGATGCTGGTGTCCAACGTGGATGACAGCTCGGGCACATGGGAGAAGTTGACTGAGACGAAGACATGGAATCTCGCGGATGGCAGTACAAACGGTATAAAAACCGTCTACGTAAAGCTGAGAGATAAAGCGGACAACATGACAAAGCTGAGCGATACGATTGAGCTGGACGCTGTCGCTCCAACTGGATCAATCTCCATCAACAACGGTGCCGGTGAGACGAAGTCCCGCGACGTCACGCTCACAGTAACTGCCAGCGACAGCACGAGCGATGTGCAGGTGCGCTTCGCAAACGGCGACAGTGACTGGAGCGGCTGGGAAGCTCCTGCTGGGACAAAAGCATGGAAGCTAACAGCCGATGACGGAACGAAGACCGTTGAGATGGAGATCAAGGACGAGGCAGGAAACGTTACGACCGTCTCTGATACGATCGAGCTGGATGCAGGCGTTCCAGTCGTCAAAGGTGTAGAAGACAAAGGGATTTACAACGAAGACGTCACGATCACCTTTAACGAAGGAACAGCGACATTGAACGGAGCGTCTTTTGCAAGTGGTGATCAGGTCACCAGCGAAGGCGTGCACGAGCTGCGAGTCGTCGATGCTGCTGGCAACGAAACCGTCCTGACCTTTACCTTGGACAAAACGGCGCCGGATGGTTCTATTCAGATTAACGGAGGCGCTGAAATTACGACGTCTACACAAGTGAAGCTCGACATTACGGCTACAGACGCACTTGGCGATGTCGAAATGCGCATTTCCAATGAAAAAGCCAAATGGACGGATTGGGAAAAGATAAAGGCTGACGTCACTTGGAGAGTCGATTACGGTAACGGAAAGAAAAAGGTACTGCTAGAGCTACGTGATGAAGCAGGAAATACCGCTTCGTTTGAGGATACGATCGAGCTGTATATTCCACATCGCCCTGATCCGCCTACAGGTGAGCCAGTAACCGGGGTAGAGCTGGACGAGGAGGAGCTGTCGCTTCGAATCGGTGAAACCGAAACTCTACGTGCTAAGGTGAAGCCTAGCAATGCCACGAACAAGCGAGTCAAGTGGGAAAGCAGTGATCCCGATATCGCCCGGGTAGATGAAGAAGGAAAGATCACGGCGATTAGCGCGGGAACCGCGATCATCACGGTGACGACGGAGGACGGCAACAAGACCGCTACGTGCGAAGTAACCGTCAAGGACAAAGCAACGTTTAAGCTGGAAGCATCGGAAGCGTCCTTCTGGCTCAAGCCAAAAGCAAAAGCAACCTTCAAGCTGTACAAGGTTGATGGCAAAAAACGGACCGAGATCACCAAAGACAACCATGTAGAATACGAGACGGAAAACGAGCTCGTCACCATCAAGCAGGGACGTATTACTGCCGGAAAAACAGAGGGAGAAGATACGATCACCGTTATCTACCTGGGCGAAGAGCTGGAGATTCCGGTAACGGTATCGAAGAAAACAATCCGTTCGTTAATCCCTTCCCAGAAGGAAGCGGTGCTGGAGGAAGGCGACGAGGTACAGCTTACTCTTACAGCCATCTACAGTGACAAGAACGAGCAAGAGGTGACGGAGCTGGCCACTTGGTCTTCCAGCGACGAAGATGTCGTAGAGGTAACAGAAGATGGCGAACTGACTGCGCAGGGAGAGGGAAGAGCAACCATCACCGCGACATATGGCGGTAAAAAGGTAACGATCCGCATCCTGGTCGTGGAAGAAAAGGAACTGGAGAGTCTGAGGGCATCGAGTACCTCTATTCGCCTGAGAGCTGACAAAACAGGAGAGGTCATCCTGTATGGGGTTTACAACCAGGGCTACAAAGAAGTCGTAACTGAAGAGGTTGAATGGACCGTAGAAGATTCAGAGATTGTAACCGTAGAGAAGGGTGTCATTACAGCATTGAAACCAGGTCGCACCAAGATCACAGTAGAGTTCGGTGGAGAGACGGTCACAATAAAAATTTCCGTCTGGTAGCTGTGGAAGTGTCAGCTCGGGCTGACACTTCCTGCTTTTTCTCTTATGTTGATGAGCTGACCTGAAAAGTATTAGAATAGATAGAAAAGTGAAATTATTTTTCGTTTATGGAGGATTATGATTCAGACAAGGTTAGTCATTCCTGAGCAAGACGAGGCTTTTTTACACGAGCTATACCGTTCGACCAGAGAGGAAGAAATGGCGCATTGGGGCTGGAATGAAGCGGACAAGCTGACATTTATGCAGATGCAATTTCGTATGCAGCAGCACTCGTATCACGCGCGGTTTCCTGTGCTGCTCCACCAAATCATTGTGCATGATCAATGGGCGGTCGGCAGGATCATGACGGCAAATGCATCCGAAGCGATGCAGCTCGTCGACATCTCTTTGTTGCCTGCCTTTCGTGGAAAGGGAATCGGCACACAGTTGATCGGAAAGCTACAGGATGAAGCATCCGGGTCAAATATGCCTGTTCGCTTACACGTGCAATGCGAAAATCCAGCCATGCGTCTGTACGAACGGCTCGGGTTTGTCGTGACGGGTTCAACGGAAATGTATCACGCCATGGAGTGGCGCTCATCAAAGACTCCAACACAAAAATAGGACAAAACAGGAGTGAGACGATGGTTATCCCTACTTACGTAGCTTTTTTGGAGCAAGTCAACACGGCATTCCAGGTTCCGCTTCCTGCGCCTTACGAGACCATCGAGATTTCGTTACAGGAAGCAAATGAACGTGAGGATGAAATGTTTTCCAGCTTCACCCTGCTCTTTCAGGGACCAGTATCTGTGCAATTGGAACAGGGCACATATGCCCTATCACATCCGACGTTAGGCGAAGTCTTCTTGTTTCTCGTCCCAGTCATGCGTACGCCCCAAGGGTTTCAGTATGAGGCAGTGATTAATCGATATAAGTAGCAGTAAGGGTGGACAAGCATTCATCGAAACGATGAGGAGGATGAAGAAATGGCAGAACCGTATCTTGGAGAAATCCGTATGTTTGGCGGGAACTTTGCCCCAGCTAACTGGGCATTATGTAATGGGCAACTGCTGTCTATTGCAGAGTACGAAACTTTGTATGCGCTGATCGGAACGACGTATGGTGGAAACGGGGTCACCACATTTGCTCTTCCGGATTTGTGTGGTCGCATACCAGTTCACCAAGGGAAGGCTACGGACCAGCCTACTGATTTTGTAATAGGGCAAAAAGCGGGGGTAGAATCGGTGTTCTTGACCAAAGATAATCTCCCTGCCCATACACACACGGTTACATGCTCGAGCCAGCTTGGTACAAAAGATAGTCCGTCAGGTGCCGTATGGGCTAAACAAGCACAGGAGTTTTCCACGAATGCACCGGAAATTGCGTTGAATGCAGCTTCTATTAGTAGTGTCGGTGGAAATCAGCCTCATGAAAATTTGATGCCATTTGGTGTGATTACCTTCATTATTGCTGTGCACGGAGTATACCCTAGCCAAGACTAACACTTTCACAAATCGGAAGGAGGACGTACGTATGGCAGAACCATTTCTCGGGGAAATCAGGCAGTTTTCATTCTCTTTCGCTCCAAGAGGTTGGGCGTTATGTAATGGACAGCTCTTAAATATTAATCAGAACCAAGCACTGTATGCGCTACTTGGCACTACATATGGGGGAAACGGGACAACGAATTTTGCCTTACCGGATTTACGGGGACGTGTTCCTGTTCATTGGGGGAATGGTGTTACTTTCGGACAGAAAGCTGGGGCCGAGACGCACACGTTAACCGTTAAGGAAATGCCAGCTCATAATCACCTGGCAATTGGGACAAATACGATTGGCGACACAAGAGTTGCCGATAAAAACTATTGGGCGCAAAACAATTCCACCACGTACGCAATGGTCATGGACGCTGACATGAGCGCACAAGCATTGGCAAAAAGCGGCGGGTCCCTTCCGCATCAAAATATGCAGCCATATACCGTCGTCAATTTTTGTATCGCGTTGCAGGGCATTTTTCCGACAAGAAATTAGAGGAGGCTAGCATATGGCTGACGCATTTTTTGGAGAAATTCGTATCTTTGCTGGAAGCTTTCCACCGAAAGACTGGGCCTTTTGCAACGGGCAGCTCATACCAATTCATCAAAACACCGCGTTGTTTTCCATTTTGGGGGTTCAATTTGGTGGGGATGGAAAAAGTACATTTGCCCTGCCTAACTTGCAGGGAAAAGTGCCGATGGGTCAAGGGGCTGGGCCAGGTCTAACTCCTCGTGTTGTTGGGGAAATAGGGGGCGTTGCTAATGTGACGTTGCTCCACACGAATATGCCTGCTCATACCCATGAAGCCAAAGCCTCCAATACGCCGACAATTGACAGTCCTGTAAATGCGATCTGGTCGAGCACAAGCGGACGCGGAGGGATTGGTGCTTATGGAACGACTAGTGACAACACACACCTAAGCCCGGAAGCAATCGGAATTACGGGAGAAACACATCCTCATAGCAACATGCAGCCTTATTTGGGACTTTCTTTTATCATTTGTTTAAATGGAATCTTCCCGCCGAGGGGATAAGCAGGAAGGAGCAAAGTTCAACGCTTTGCTCCTTTCCCATTTAACGCACTTGTTTCACCTTCGAAATCCCGCCATCGTGAATCTTTACTTGGACGTTTACAGCCCCCAGAGAAGACGAATGGAGGGGGAGAGCTTCATTTTTCTGCAGGCGTTTCCATTCTTTCGGATATTTGCGATAAAGGGTGTGCCCTAGTTGGAGTGTGTCCATATTTTGCTTCAACCCTTTTTCGTACAACCCCCGAATCTCCTCTTCGATTTTTTTCGCAGCTTCCTTCTCGATTTCCCGAATCGGGCTTATGTGCTGGTGTTGCGGTATGAAGCCCAGCAGCTCCACATCAATCTGAAAAGTGACTTGATTGTCTCGCAACAGCGGCTCAATTTTTACTTTTGGTTTTTGCAGGACGAGATTAGCCAGAGGCTGATTGCCCTTCTTTATTGTCAGTAACGATCGGTTCATCTGCTCGTCGACCCAGCGCAATCCTAGAAGCTCTGAGCGTGGCCAGCATCCCTTGACCTCCTTGTTTTGCAGCATGCAGGCACCTGTTGTTTTTAGCTGGGGTAACGGTTTATCGTCCTCCGACCAAGTCTTCGTGTTAATGGAGAGCATTGGTACGTAGACAACCTTGTTTGGCTCATCTCTTTTGCTGACGACTTGAAACAGCTTCAGCGGATAAAGAACAGAGTTTTGCTTGTAGAGATCTTGTGGATTGGACAGTTGCGAATAAATCACGGGCTGGTTGAATACTTGCTTGGGCGTAAGAATATCCATCAGTGGCTCTTGGGTTGCATACGTCCAGAGGGTGTAACGAAATTCGTAAAATCGGTCGAGTTCGTCCAGGACCTGATCGAAATGAGGACGCTTCAGTACCTGTTCACTAAGAACAATGGAGCGAATATGGCTCCAAGTCATTTGCTCCTGATTCGCAGGATACAAACTAAACAATGCACTGACAAAAGAGTCACCGCTGCCTTTTGCAATAGCAACCCCGCTCGTAGTTTGCTCTCCACCTGCTTCTTGCTTGGCGATTGTGGAGAAGCTCAAAATTTGGGCGTATACGACAAATTTGTTATCAACATAATCCACACCCAGTGCAGTGACATAAAGCAGATTCTCAATTTCACGCGCGTTCCAGCAGCCACTGAGCAAGAGCGAGAGGAGGAGGGTTACGGCAATGACGCGGATGCGAGTCATGTCAGGATCCCTTCCTTTTTTGAGGGGACTGATGAAGAAACTCAGGGCTTTTCTCTGCTTTGCGCCAAGGTGTGCGAATTAAGGTTTTATACAAGTCAGGCCAGGAGGTCGGGGCAAGCGGTGACAAATAGTATACGCCAAATGAGCGCATGTTGGAAAAGAACAGAACCATTGCCAACAGAGACATCATAAAACCAAACATCCCGAGAAGAGAGCATAAGAGCAAGATTCCGAACCGAAACAGTGTTATCGTCGAGACGATATGTTGATTCGATAATGTAAAAGTAGCCATTACGGACAGAGCGACAATGACAAGGCTGCCTGTGGACGTCAAGCCTGCCGATATCGCTGCTTGTCCAACGATCAAGCCTCCTACAACAGACAGCGTTTGACCGATGGACATCGGAAGGCGCAAACCAGCCTCCTTGAACAGATCAAACAACAGCACCATGAGCAAAACCTCCAAGGCAGCTGGCAAGGGAACGCCTTGTCTCGATTTTACAATGGTGGCTATCAGTGTATAGGGGAGCTGTTCTTGATGATACGTAGTAAGCGCGACCCAAAAGCCAGGTAAAAAAAGCGAAATGATCACACAGGCGATCCGCAACACACGAACGAATACCACAGAAAAAACAGAGGAGCTGGTATCTTCGGCAGCGTTCAGCAGCATGAAAAAGTTAACCGGGCCAATGAACGCAATGGGAGAGCCATCGACCAAAATAGCAAACCGTCCTTTTAACAGGGCGTTCACTACGTAATCCGGTCTACCGGTGTACTGATATTCTGGCAAAAGAGTAAAGGGGGATCGAGATAGCCTTTCTTCTACCTGCATACCGCTAATGATGCCCTTACTATCAAGCGAATCCATTCTGTCGTGAATTTCCTTCAACAGTTGCGGATCGATTTGGTCCTGCAAATACAATAAACCAATCCGCGTATGAGTATGGGTACCGACAATATACGGAACGAATTTCAATTGATACGTCCGAAGCCTTTTGCGGATCAAGCCCAGATTCGTATTGATTTCCTCCGTGAAGCCGTCGCGTGGGCCGCTAATCGATGCATCAGTGTTGGTTTCTTCGGGTTCACGTCTGGGTGGATTCCCAGTCTCCACATAATAAACAGCTTGAAAGTCTTCAAACAACATTAACAAATTTCCGGAAAAAACATGCCTGCATATCCAATCGACATTCGTCGGCTGAGTCAGCTCATTCATATAAAAGAGTCGTTTTTCAAGTAAATCCTCTGCATCGAGGATGACTTCGTTGACAAAAAGCTGCATGAGCTGCGGCATCAAATACTCGCTGATGTGGTCTAAATCGCAAATGCAGTCCGCGTATATAAAATGCACGCGTATGGGAGAGGGCCCCGGAACCAGCGTGTGCGTATCAATGCATACGTCATTGCAGTCTTGAAACAGAGTTTGAAAAGCCGGTACGGAAATAGAAGGTAATTCCTTGAAGTCAGATGCTTGTGCATATCCTTTCACCTTGGCAAACCTACGATTCTTCATGTTGTTTCCTCCTGGGGGCGAAGGCTGTCAAGAGAGCAAAAACGATGGAAAGAAACAGGGCTATTACCAAGAGACTGGGCAAAAGCTGTTTTGATAACAGGCTGTAAAATTGAATCGCACTCATGGGATAAAGAGAGAGAGCAGATGAGATGAGAAAGAGACCGATTAACCACCAAACCCGTTTCTTGCCGTACGGAATTATTAGAATTTCTACGATCAGCAACAGCGATAGAGAAATCCGCGTAAAGGCACCGCTAAACCATTGGTATATGCTCAGGAAATCGAGATGCTCGATATACAAGCCAATATTGGCGAGCCGCCACTCTTCATAGGCAGGATAGCGCAATTTTCCTGCTTTATCAGGACCGAATTCCACAATAGCCCCTAGTGTGGGACCGAATGTAAGACCAATCAGGACAAACGCAAGGATGAAGATTTGATAGTACGGCACTCTGGATTGAAGGTGATGCTTGATAAACAAAAAGAGGAGCAGCTCGGCAAAGCCTGTGCCCGCATACATCATTCCTTTTAAAACAGGTGTCATCCCATGTTCCAGCATAGGGAGGAGCAGGCTGTAATCCTTGTTGGGAAAGTTCGTTGACATGATAAAAAAACCAAGGAGTACAACCAACGGCAAAAGTACAGAAGAAGTAATCGCAATAGAGCGAATGCCAAACATCGCATTTACGAGACACAGGACTGCAAACAGGATCGTGTGAACTTCCAGTGGTGTTTCTGGAGCAAACGATAAATTGATCCAGGTAATCGTATCGGTCATCGTCATGGTGGCGATTGTAAAGCAGTATACACAAGTCAGCAGCGCCAATACGAAATAAAGCGGGAAGCCGTACGTCTTTTTGATCCAGTGAAACAAATGTTCATGCTCCGTTTTTTTATAGATGGAATAAAGTAAGCCTGTCCACAACAAGTAAAGCAGACCAGCTAACAAAACCGAAATCCAGGAGTCTCTTTTGGCCGAATCTAGCATCATCGGAATGACAATGACGTGGTTCATCAATCCGTTGGTTAAGAGCAGCATGACGACGATTTGTGTAAAAGATAATCCGTTTTTCATGATTCTCCCGCCAAAGTAATCTCTTACTCCCAACAGTATTTGCAGGGCGTTGGGATTTATTCGATTTGGCGGCAGGATGTGCCAAGTTGCATGCATATTTTTGGAAGCTCTCACGAACGCTAATGGAACATTATTCGGTAAGGGCGGGAGCGTACGAGATGGCGATGAGAGGGTGGCTGAGAAGGAGAAAGACATCGATCAAAGACAGGCTTCTCCACTCGGGTGAGTCTATCCGTGTCCGCGAAATCCATGGTCAATTAAGCGAGAACATTGCAGAACTGAATGCGATCTTTACGTTGACGCCTGATTTGGTGATCCGTACGTTTGACAGCCGACATGCGGGAGGGAAAGTCACACTCGTCTATCTCACCGGATTGGTTGACAAAAACTCCATAAACAATAACGTGCTTCGTCCGCTTCTGTCTCAAAAGGTAGAAGGGGTAAGCAGCAGCATTTTTGACCTGTTATCTGTTGGAAAGGTATTTGTTGCCTATGACTTTCAGACCGTAGAAAACGAGATTCTGAAAGGCAGCAGTGTTTTGTTTATCGAGGGGCGAAAAGAAGCGCTCGTAATGGAAACGAATGGATGGCCGCAGAGGGCTATTGAAGATCCGTCATTGGAGGCCGCACTGAAGGGGGCCCATCAAGGATTTGTTGAAACGGACTCCCAAAACGTCGCCTTGATTCGCCGCTATATCCCTAATCGCGAGCTGAAAATCAAAGAGCTTTGGATCGGAGAACGAGGGGGGACGAAGCTCTCTATCATGTTTTTGGCCGATGTCGCGAATCCGCAGGTGCTACAGGAGCTGGAAGAGCGGCTCGGGCGTATTCAGGTTGATGCGATCCTCAATACGGCAGAGCTGGAGGAGTACATCGAGGATAGTCCATTCTCACCTTTTCCGCAGTTCATTACATCGGAAAGACCAGATACTGCGGCCTCTCATTTACTCCAAGGGAAGATTGTCGTTGTCTGTGATCGTTCGCCAAGCGTATTGATAGGTCCTGTTGGTTTCGCTTCCTTTTTCCAAAATGTCGACGACTACAGCATGCGCTGGCCTGTTGCCTCATTTATTCGCTTGCTTCGATACCTGGCTTTCCTGGTGGCAACTTTTTTGCCTGCGATCTATATAGCGTTGATTTCATTCAATTATGAGGTCATTCCGCTCGATTTGATCCTGTCGATCGGAGAGTCGCGCGAAAAAGTGCCATTTCCTCCTTTGATCGAAGCGCTGCTCATGGAGCTCACGCTGGAAATGCTTCGGGAATCGGGAATTCGTTTACCGGCTCCGATCGGACAAACAGTCGGTATCGTCGGCGGTATCGTTATCGGCCAAGCAGTTGTTCAGGCAGGAATCGTGAGCAATATTATGGTGATTGTCGTGGCTTTTACTGCAATCTCGTCTTTTATCATTCCGAATTATGACATGGCTTCCGCTGTTAGGCTCATCCGATTTCTCATGATGGTATTAGCAGCGATGTTTGGAATCGTCGGGATTGTAGTGGGGCTGATGGCGTTGATTGGGCACTTGATAGGGTTACAATCCCTGGGTGTCCCCTATGGAAGTCCTCTTGCTCCTGTTCGCTTCGCAGATTGGAAAGACCTGTTTATCCGCTTGCCTCTGTGGAAAATGATTGACCGCCCAAAAGGAGCCAGAGCGGTTCAACCAAAAAGGCAGGAGGATAATCAGCCAAAGGGGAGTGGCGAATGAAAAAATATGCGTATTATGAGTTGTCCGTCCTGCAATACATTTTTCTCATTCACGGGACACAGATTGGGATTGGCGTCTTGACAATCCCGCGAGAATTGGCGGAGCAGGCAGGTACAGACGGATGGATATCCCTGTTTATTGGATGGGCAGCAGCGGTGCTCGTAAGCCTCGTTACCACCAATATGATGAAACGTTACCCGGATAAGACGATCATTGATATTTTCCATCTTCTCTTGGGCAAATGGTTAGGAAAAGTGGCAACGATTTTCATGTGCATGTATTGCGGGTTTGCAGCGACTGTCCTCTTTGTCAACACAACTGCGATTATCAATGTATGGATATTGTCGCAAACACCTGGATACATCATTGTCGCATTATTTGCGATTCCCGCCTATATTGTCGTGCAGGGGGGACTGCGTGTGATTGGGAGGTATTCTGAGCTGGTGTTCTATCTCACTCTCTGGATGCCGCTCGTACTCGCGACAGCTTTAAGGGACGCACATTGGTTGCACTTTTTGCCTCTGATAAAAGAGGGATGGATGCCTATCGTGTTGGCTAGCAAGACTACCGTCCTGTCTTTTCTTGGGTTTGAATTAGCCTATTTTGTATACCCCTTTCTTCAGAAAAAGCAGTACGCATCGATCGGTATTGTAGTGGCAAATACACTTACCTTGCTCGTTTATTTGTACATCACCATCATTTGCTATACCTTTTTCTGTCCAGATGAGATCACCCAATATACTTGGCCTACGCTCAACTTGTGGAAGGTGATTGAATACCGCTTTCTGGAGCGCATCGATATTATTTTTCTTGCGTTTTATTTGTTCATTTTATCGACAACGGCAATGACCTATATGTATTTCACCGTTTTTTCCACAAGCCAGTTATTCAATAGCCCGGATCATCGAAAGCATTTGCTGGTGTTTCTCTGCTTGGTATCGGTCGCGGCTTGGTTGTATACGCCTTCTTTCATCGAGGTGAATACTATAACGGAGACCTGGAGTTTTGTTGGAATGCTCTTCGCTTACTTGCTTCCTCTATTGGCTTGGGGGCCGATCTGGCTATCAAAGCGAAATGAGAGGGGAGAAAAGGCATGAAGGCGTTTGTGCAGATCATCCTATCGACTGTATTGGTCGTCATGCTAACCGGATGTATGGATCGGATCAATCTGGAGGATGCGACCCTTTCTTTGATGATGGGAATCGATTTGAATGAAAAAAATGAACTTCTCTTTTATATGTCAAGCCCGGTGTTCAGCAAGGAAGCAAAAGAAAAGACGGAGGAATACGGAGTCAGGGCCTCTAGCACAAGAGAGTCGAGAATGGGCTTTGATGAGATCGTAACGGCTCTGACTGTATCAGGCAAAATCCAGATTATTGTGCTAGGTAAGCGGCTGTTGCAGCATCCGGACTGGTTTTCGATACTGGATGTAGTTTTTCGCGATGCGAAGTTCAGTGTTAACGCACGAATGGTCATGCTGGATGGCCCTTTGAACGAGATGTTTGAATACAAGCCGAAGGACAAGCCTCGTCTTGCTCTGCATCTGACAAAGCTGATTGATACAGCCAATCGAAGAAATCTGACGGTAAAGACGAGAGCGCAGGAATTTCATCGGCAAATGTTTGAAAAAGGTATGACTCCCCACATCACAGAGCTGAAGAAGGAGAAACATGGGGTAAGAATAAAGGGAACAGCATTGTTAACGAAAAAAGGAGTCTATGCCGGATCTGTCGATACGCATAATACGGTGCTCTTGCAGATGATGCTTCATGAAAAACAGGGGGAAATATCCATCACCATCCCAGTGAAGTTGCAGAACGAACAGCACCCAATTATAAAGGACAGAATCAGCTTTATCGTAAAAGGCGTCAATAAAAAAGTAAAGACGACCTATCGGGACGGCAAGTTCCATTTCGATGTTCAAATGAATTTTCGTGTGGCGATATCAGAAAGATTGTTTGCATACAACATGGAAAAGGACTACAGAAAGCTGGAACAGTTGATCATTGAGGAACTACGAAAGGATTACGCTCAGATGATCAAGAAATGCCAAGAAGCCAAGACGGACCCGTTTGGTTTTGGACTGTATGCACGTGCCTATGAATACGAGGAATGGAAAAAGGTTCAACATGATTGGCCGACAGCATTTGCAGATGCAACAGTTCAACTCAAACCAGAAGTATCTATTAAAGGAAATGGAGTCGTGAAATAAAAGAAACACCCTGGCAACCGAAATGGACCAGGGTGTTGACGATTAATAGATCGCTTCCCAGCCTGCTGGAGTCACGAACAGGCGGATCGCTTTTATTTTGCGGTCGTCCATCAAGGTGAAGTAGTGACGGTAGTTTGGCGGTACGGAGATCAAATCGCCTGGTTCCAGCTCAACGTCAAAGTAACGACCGTCCTTGCCTTTAATCGCGAAAATACCGTGGCCGTCTACGCAGAAGCGGCACTCATCGTCGGTATGGTGATGCTCGCCTTTGAATTTTACGAGCAGCTCGTCGAGATTAGGCGTTTTGTCAGAGAGAACGATAATATCTGCAGTCAAGTAACCGCGACGTTCGCTGATCGCATCGATTTCCGGCTTGAAGGTGTCCAGAATTTCTTGTTTCTCTTCGTCTGTCGGGCTGTAGTTATCACGGTGCTTCGGATCGAGACGATCGACGCCCCATTTTTCGTAAATGATTTCTTGGGTGTCCAGGAAGGAGACAACTTCCTCAGGTGATGAGATGTACTCATTGTTGTCGTGGAAACGAATTTGTGCCATCGTTTGTTCCTCCTTAATTGGTGGTTGTAGTGGACACGACTGCTTGGCGCAATTGCAGCCAGCGGGCGTGATACTCGAACAGGAATTCAAATGTTTCCAGGTGGCGCTTGGCCTCGAAGTCATTTCCGCCCCAGGTGTAGATACCGTGGTTGCGGATGAGTACACCGGGAACCTCCGGCGTGATCACTTTTTCGATCGCTGCAGCCAAGGTCGGAATATCAGCAAAGTTCTCAACAATCGGAACAGTAATGCGCGCGTTTTCCTCCCAGATTCCGAGTCCCTTGATCAGCTCTTGCCCCTGGATGGAGAAAGCGCGTTGACCAAAGTACAGCTCGGAGATGAGATTGTTCCACACTGTATGGACGTGGAAGCAAGCGCCCGCATTCGGGAAGTTTTTATAGACGATGGCGTGGATGAGCGTTTCCGCGGAAGGCTTGAGCGTGGTTTCATCAACCGGGCGCGAGTCTTCATCTACTACCAGATAATCTTCAGGGGACAGCTTCGTTTTGTCTTTGCCGCTTGCCGTTACAGCAAATTGCAAAGGCTCACTTTGTATTTTTATCGAGAGATTGCCGCTGGTGCCGGGAAACCAGTCCCGGCGGGCAAACGTTAGCTTGGCATCATCCAGACGGCGAAAGGCATCCAGACGTTGTTCGAGTGTTGCGGTCATGAGTTAGACAACCTCCTGTTTTACTTCCTGTATAATGCGAATCACGTCGTGGAACGTGGCAAATGTGCTGTGCGGCAATTGCAGCTCTTCTGCCTTTTCGGCGAGGAAGGAACGGGCAATCACGTAGTCGGCAATTTTTGCTCCAGCCAAATCCGTAATGGAGTCACCGATGACGATACGGAAATGGTTCTCTGGATCGTAACGGCGGATGATCGTCGTTTTGCACATGCCGCAGCCGTTCGTGCAATGCTCATCGCAAGCGTTGGGCCACGTAATGGTGATCCGCTCTCCGCCAAAATCACTGCCATTGCAGTAGATCGGCACATCAGTCAGATCAAATGGGGCGAGGATGGGCTCCAGGAAAAAGTCGATGCCACCGCTCGTAATCAACAGCTCGATGCCTTCTTCGCGGCAATAGCTCACGAATTCAGCGAATCCAGGGCGAATGGTCGCTTCATGGACAATGAAATCGATAATTTCCTGGCGCAAGGAGGAGGGCAGTAGTTGAAATAGCTTGCCTACGCCTTCCTGAACACTTATTTTTTGGGAAAGGATTTGCTCCGTTAGTGCTTCCCACTCAGGGGGAGCAAACTTGCGGACAATCGCTACGATGTTGTCTTTTTCGGTAATCGTTCCGTCGAAATCGCAGAACAGGACGAGCTTCTTGCTCATCGTGCGCCACCCCACTTTTCCAATGCAATTGCCAGTTCTTGTGACTGGGAGGCTGCTTCTGCAAGAGTACGACCAGCAGTGACAGCTTCAATCGCAGCGACAAACGCTTTCGCTCCTGCTGTTGCTCCACCAGGATGTCCGTGAATACCGCCACCCGCGTTGACGATTTGGTCCAAGCCGAAATCCGCGAACAGCTGTGGAACGAGTCCTGGATGAATTCCAGCAGATGGGACTGGGAAGGAGCGTCGAATTCCTTCCAGTGGGTCTGTCAAATGCGTTGCCAGTTGTAGTGCTTCTGTTTTGTCCAGTGCCACATTGCCGTATGGAGATGGGAAAAGAACCAAATCAGCTCCTGCTACGCGCATCAAAGTACCGAGTAGCAGCGGAGTAGCGATTCCGTAGTCAGGTGACGGATAGTAAGCCCCTGCCAATGCTGGATGAGCCATGATCGGTACGTGTACATCAGGATCGTCAGCCAAACGGTGCAGAGCATCGAAGCCAAAGGCCAGCACGTTGAACAAAAGGCAATCAGCACCTGCATCTACCGCGCGTTTCGCTTTTTCGTTCAGCTCATGCACAGGTCCGGTCAGATTCGCCGCATAGAGGACGGGCTTGCCTGTTTCGGCTTCCGTCTGCAGTGCGATTTGCTTGAACGCTTTGATCCGTTCGATAAAAGGAGCACGGTCATCTGCAAAGAAGATTTCGTCATCTTTTACGAGATCAACGCCGCCCAATGCCTGTGCACGGAATTGTGTCTTCAGGTCGTCGAAAGGAAGACCCAGGCACGATTTGAAAATGCTCATCAAGAGCGGACGGTTATGTGCCCCTAATCGTTCGCGTAGACCTTCAATGCCGAACTTCGGTCCGGGAAAAGCTTGGAGGAATGAGTCAGGGAAAACGATGTCGATTAGCTTGATTTTGCCGTCCATCGACAGTTTGCCGAATATTCCGGTCAACAAGGATGGGATGTCCGCTGTAAAATTGCGAGTCGGATAGCTGACGGTAATCAGACCGCGTGTTTCTCCGTTTTCGAGTGTCTCAAGTGGTGTCGCACTCACGGCTTCACCAAGATAAGGCGCTAGCTCAGCTTGCTTGGCTAGAGGCAGGTCTGTCCAGGAACCGACAGTCATGCCGACAGCAATGGCTTGGGCCTTCTTGTTCAAGTCTTTCGCTTGTGTTAGATAGGTTACGAGGATACGTTGCTCACTCATGGTACGTCTAATCCTCCTTCGAAGAATGAAAAAAGCCTCCCCATTGAGCGGGGAGGCGGTTGTCGACTATGAAAGCGTCTCGTCTCCTCTCATCTCTCGGGTCAGTAGCCGAGACGAGTGTAAAGATGCTCCATCTCGACTCTTATCCGTTGGAATTAGCACCGTTTCGCTATCCAGAGTACGCATCATCATCGTACGGTTCATGGTATAGCGCCGGTTGCCGGGCATCATAGGGCCAGTCCCTCAGCCAGCTCGCGATAAGAGTTATTCGTTTCCCCCATGATATGACGTTCGCTGGGAGGAAGTCAATCCTTGTTTTTGCGAGGAATATGCAGTCTTCTGTCAGAAAAATGGGACGAAGTGGAACTTTTTCGCTACCATTTCGTGGTAAGGGATGAAAGGGTGTGAACGGCTTGGGAAAGTAGGTCTGGAGGAAGTGTACCAGCTGCATGTAAACGATATTTACCGCTATCTTTTCCGGCTGACACGAGATGAGAGGCTGGCAGAGGATCTGACACAGGAGACCTTTTGTCGCGCCTACTCTTCCCTGGACGATTACCATGGAGAAAAAGTACGGCCGTGGCTGTTCAAGGTGGCCTATCACGCTTTTGTAGACGGGCATCGCAAGCAAGCGAAGCGCCCGGTTACTTTGGTGCAAAGCCTCCCGGACCAGCACGATCACTCTGTTGTAGACCCGGCAGATCAGCTCGTAAACAAGGAGCTGTGGGAAATTGCCTATGACTATTTGGAGCGACTACCGGAAAAACAGCGACAAGTGATTTTACTGGCAGCGATGCAGTTTACCTACGCGGAAATGGCAGAAGTGCTTGAAATTGATTTGGCAGACGTCAAGCGTTCGTTGTTTCGGGGGAGACAAAAGATGCGGCAGTTGTGGAGGGAGGAGAGCTAGTGAAGAATATGGGTGATCATGAGCGGGAACAAAGGCTGCTCGCTTATTTGCGTAAAGAGATGTCAGGGGAAGAGGTAAAACGATTCGAGGAGGAGATTGCCGCTGACGAGGAGTACGCACAGCGGTTGGAGAGGTTGTTGCTGGGGGAAGAAATGGGTGAAGACAGTACGGAGGCAAAACAGACTGCAACGTTGTCGGCTGAAAAACAGCGTGCCATTGTTCGCCGGGGGAAATGGAAAAATCGGTTGTCCAACGCTGGATTCACCATAGGGCTTCCCTTTTTGACTGCTATGGTGCTGTTATTTTTGAATGGCTGGGTAGGGTCACTGATGCATGAAGATCTGTTCCGCGTCGCGAAGGCAATGGTTAATTTTACTCAGCCAGGTGTAAGTGTAGGCGGGAGTGGCTCGCAGGTCGGATTGCTATACGGCAATATCAGCATGGAGCTGCGTGAAAGGGTTGGAGCGGAAGAAAAGAATGCTGGCCGCTTTGAAAGCTCAAATGTGCTGTGGAACGTAGATGCTGGGCCGCAATGGCTGAATGGGGTCAGGGAGCAGAAGCTATATTTCCGTTATCCGAAAGAGGGGGCAACGCAGGATACACAGTCTTTCTCATCACCTGCCTGGACGACGATGGAGAAGCTGCCTGAGGGAACTGTTTCTCAGCTTGCGATTTCCTTCGATCGTTTCCTGACGTACGAGGAGTATTATGAATTGGTTTCACGTCATGTTCCTTCTTCGGGACAAGATACGGTTTGGTTTGCCGTAGACACAGGGGTAGAGACCAAGGAGAGTGAAGATGGAAAATTGATGTTGGGCCCGGGACGTGTATGGGGTTTTGCAGAGCATGAGCTGAATTATGGCGGACCTATTCTTGTAAACGGAGAATGGGATAGGCGGATGGCGACTTATTTGAACGAAATGAAGTACTTGTCCGAGAGAGAAGGTTTGACTCGCGAGATCGGCAGATCCTTGTTATTTCATAGGGACCCACAAATTACAGAACGATACAACTACATGCAGCAAAACGGAGTGCGAATCTACGGAGCTGTCCTCACCGGACCTACGAAAGAACTCCTGAAGCTCAAGGCTGAAAAGTCAATTACAGCAGCGCTTTTAGGCAAGGTAGACTGGTGGAATTGGGAGCGACCCGCGGCCTCGGGAATACATTACACCTACTAGTAGCAAGGTGCGAATTTTTGCACAAAAGGGTGTTGACATCGTGGAAGCGTTGGTTGTATGATTCAAACTAAATCAAAAACCGAATACGTTTTGGATACCTTATCCAGAGAAGGTGGAGGGACTGGCCCGATGATACCCGGCAACCGACATGACGCCATTCAGACGCGAGCAGCGAATGATTGACAGGCGACATGCACGGTGCTAATTCCTGCAGAAACAAAAGTGGTCTGGAAGATAAGGGGGACATCAACACGGTTCTTACACGTGACGACACGACCTCTTTTCTTCGGGAAAAGAGGTCTTTTTTTTACTCCAGGTACGCAAACAAAACAAGTAGAGATAGAGGAAAAATACGTAGAGGGGAGTTTTGTAATCATGGCATATCGCGCATTGACTGAGCAGGAAGCAGTAGAGTACGTAAAAGGAATACCGGGACTTTTTAGTGAAGGAGCAGAGCTGACCAGCCACGAAATCGGGGATGGCAACCTCAATCTGGTCTTTGACATTCAGGAGCCGGCAACCGGAAAGAGCGTCATTGTCAAGCAAGCACTGCCTTTTGCCCGCGTCGTGGGAGAATCTTGGCCGCTGACGATTGATCGGGCTCGCATCGAGAGCGAAGCACTCCGCATTCAGCACAAATACGTACCAGACCTGGTGCCGCAGGTGTATCACTTCGATGGGGAACTCGCGTTGACCGTCATGGAAAACGTCGGGGACCACATCATCATGCGCAAAGGTCTGATAGAAGGAAGACGCTATCCGCTTTTCGCGAAACAAATTGGTCGTTTTCTGGCGCAAACCTTGTTCTTCACTTCTGACTTGGGCGCGCATCCGTACGATAAAAAAGCGCTAGTCGGAACATTCATAAATCCAGAATTATGCAAAATCACAGAGGATCTCGTCTTTACCGATCCGTATGAAAATGCGCCAACCAACAATTTCAACCCGCTGATCCGTCGAGAGGTCGAGGCGATCTGGAACAACAAACCGCTGAAGCTGGAAATCGCCAAGCTGAAATACGATTTCCTCACGCGCTCGGAAGCGCTGCTGCATGGTGACTTGCATACGGGTAGTATTTTCATCACGGAAAACAGCCTGAAAGCGATCGACCCGGAGTTCGCTTACTACGGTCCCATCGGTTTTGACATTGGGGCGGTCATTGCGAATCTGCTGCTCAACTACGCAGGACAGCACGGTTTGCAAAAAGATCAAGGAGAACGGGAAGCGTATCGCGAATATTTACTGGAAACGGTCGAGGATGTCTGGAATGAATTCGTTTCGCAATTCGTTCAGCTCTGGCACAAGCACGCGAAAGAGCGCAGCGCCCATGTCGAAGGACTGTGGCAAAGCTACGTGAAGCGCGTGATTCAGGATACAGCAGGCTATGCTGGATGCAAAATCTTGCGCCGTGTTATCGGTTTGGCAGGAGTAGCGGACCTGAATGCCATTGAAGACGACCATACCCGCGCAGAAGCAGAGCGTCTGGCTCTCTCGATTGGAGAAGCGCTGATTCTCGGTCGCGGCAGCATAGACGAATCGACAGACATCACAGACATCGTTCGCACTGTGACCGAACGTTACTATCAGGAGGCTACAACAGTATGACAACCAGCACACGATTGGCACCTGTAAAGTGGGAGAATGATGCACTGGTCTTGCTTGACCAGACACGTCTGCCAGTAGAAACGATCTATTTGAACTTGACCACCTCCGAACAGGTATGGGGTTCTATTCGTAACTTGGAAGTGCGCGGCGCACCAGCGATTGGCATGGCGGCTGCTTACGGGCTCTACCTGGGCGTTCGTGGCAGTGAAGCGAGTAACTATGACGAGTTTTGGCAGGAGCTGACCAAGCAGGCTGATTATCTGGGCTCTTCCCGTCCGACAGCCGTGAATCTGTTCTGGGCGTTGGATCGCATCAAGGCTCGGGTGGAAAAAGAAAGCGGAGCGTCGATTGCCGAGTTGAAGGCGGCCGTGCTCGATGAAGCACTGGCGATTCAAAAGGAAGACGCTGAAGTTTGCAGGACTATCGGAGAGCATCTGCTCACGCTGTTGCATGATGGTATGGGAATTCTCACGCACTGTAATCCAGGGGCATTGGCTACGGCGGCGTATGGAACGGCTACCGCCCCATTTTATTTGGCAAAGGAACGCGGCTGGAATCTGAAAGTGTACGCAGACGAAACTCGTCCGGTACTGCAAGGTGCTCGTCTCACTGCTTTTGAGCTGCAGCAAGCAGGGATTGATGTGACGCTCATCTGCGACAACATGGCGGCGATGGTCATGTCTCAAGGAAAAGTAGAGGCTGTCATCGTGGGTACAGACCGCGTAGCAGCAAATGGCGATGTCGCCAACAAAATTGGTACGTATGGGGTAGCAGTATTGGCAAAAGCACACGGCATTCCTTTTTACGTAGCAGCACCTTTGTCATCCGTCGATTTGGAGACACCGACAGGCGCAGATATTCCGATTGAGGAGCGTCCAGCCGAAGAAATTACTCATGGCTTGGGCAAACAGGTAGCTCCAGACGATATCAAGGTGTACAATCCTGCGTTCGATGTGACGCCAGCGAAGTACATCACAGCCATTGTCACGGAGACAGGCATTTTCAAGCCGGAAGAGATCGGCAATAGCAAAAAGTAAACGACATCTGTTAGCGTTCGCCCTCTTGCTGGCGAGCGCTTTTTGCTCGTTTTAGCGTTTTTTAGTAAAATATCCAACAAAAGGGGAGAGTCGTATGCCGAATATTCAAAGGATAGCAATCAATGAAGACACGTACCTGAAACAGTTGGAATTAGCCGATGCTGAGGAGTTGTTTTTGCTTACGGATTCGAACCGGGAGAATCTTAGGGAATGGCTGCCGTGGCTGAATTTTACAAAGCAAGTGGAGGATTCGCGCCAATTCATCCAAGCGACGATCAATCAGTACAACGATAATCGCGGCATTAACTACGGCATTTGGTACCAAGGGCGTCTGGCGGGAACAGTCGGCGTACATACGGTGGATTGGATCAACAAAAAGACTTCCATTGGCTATTGGCTGGGTGCAGAGTTCCAGGGCAAGGGCTTGATGACAGAAGCGGTGGCGACCTATTTGGACGTTTTGATCTTCGGGTCTTGGGATTTGGAAAAAGTAACGATTCAGGCTGCTACGGAAAACTACAAGAGCAGATTGATCCCGGAGCGATTAGGGTTTCATCTGGAAGGGGTACTCCGTCGGAATGAATTCCTTTACGATCATTACGTGGATCATGCGACTTACAGCCTGCTAAAAGAGGAATGGCTTGACTGGAAAACCGATAAAAAAAGTTAGACTGAACTGTATGGGCAGATTGACAATGAAAATTCTGTAAATTACGATGGTGAGGACAGATCAAGAGGGCTGCGCGTGATTCGCAAGCCCTTTTTTTAGTCCTGCAATTAGGTTTGAATAAATAGAGGTGATTTACATGCAGACTCTTCGGCAATTATCGTGGTTTTTTCGCGCCCATTGGAAGCGGTACATCATTGGAATTTCTGTGCTGTTCATCATTGACGTACTTATGCTTTGGCCTCCGAAGCTAATCGGGGACACGGTCGATTCTATACGTAACAGTTCCCTGACAAACGCTGCCTTGACGCAAACGGTGGTCATCTTGCTCGCATTGGGTGTTAGCTTGTATGGATTGCGCTTTCTATGGCGGTACTTGTTAAATGGGGGAGCCTTGATATTGGAGCGGACGTTGCGAGAGCGACTGTTTGCCCATTTGACGAGAATGACCCCGTCATTTTTTCATCGAAAACGCAGTGGAGATCTGATGGCAGTTGCAACAAACGATATTCCTGCCATTGAACAAACGGCGAGTACAGGGGTGCTTACGCTTGTCGATGCGCTGTTCATGACCTTGTTAACGCTGGGCGTCATGGTGACAGCGATCGATTGGAAGCTGACGTTGGCTGCACTGATTCCGATGCCGTTTTTGGCTTGGTCTACTGCTTATTATGGAAGACTGCTGCATGAGCGCTTTTACTTGGCGCAGGAAGCCTTCGGAGAGATGAACGATCATGTACAACAATCGGTCTCAGGTGTTCGTGTTTTGAGAGCGTTCGTTCAGGAAAAAGCCGATGTAGAAGCATATCGCAAGGTCAGTGAAAAAACGCTGGAGCGAAATGTGAGCGTATCGCGGATCGACGCCCTTTTTGAGCCGACGATCGCAATTATTATTGGCTTCAGCTTTTTGATCGGGCTGGGCTATGGGACGTATCTGGTTTTTACCAGCGCGATTTCTTTGGGTGATTTGGTTGCGTTCAATTTATACTTGGGACTTTTAATTTGGCCCATGTTCGCCTTTGGTTGGCTGGTCAATGTGCTGCAACGCGGTGGCGCTTCTCACAAGCGTTTTACAGAGCTAATGGTGGAGAAGCCAGATGTGACGGAGGTTGCGAATCCGATCACGAACCAAGCAGCCAATACCGTGGAAGCACGCCAGTTTTCCTTTGCGTATCCGGGAACTGACAAGCCGGCACTCACCGACATCTCGTTTCGTTTGGGTGAGGGTGAAACGCTTGGGATTGTCGGGCGGACGGGAAGCGGGAAGTCGACTCTTTGCCGTGCCTTGCTGCATCAATATCAGATGAAGGAGCAGGCGCTGTTTATCGGTGGAATCCCGATTGAGGAGCTCGCGTTCGATACGCTGCGGGAAAAAATCGCCTATGTACCTCAGGAGCATTTGCTGTTCTCGCGGACGATCGCTGAGAATGTCACATTCGGTAAACCGGAAGCGACAACAGAGGACGTCATTCACGCTTTGGAGCTGGCTGAAATGAGTAGAGATCTGGCTCAATTCAGAGAGGGCTTGCAAACCATGGTTGGAGAGAAGGGGGTCACCCTCTCCGGGGGGCAAAAACAGCGCATTTCCATCGCGCGTGCTCTTCTGATGGATGCGGGGATTCTGATTCTCGATGATTCTTTATCGGCGGTTGACGCGCGGACAGAGGAGAGCATCCTCCGGCATCTGCGACAGGAGCGCGCGGATAAAACGACGATTATTACGGCACATCGCCTGTCTGCCGTACAGCATGCGCAGCTGATTCTCGTGTTGGATGAGGGGCAGATCGTCGAGCGAGGGACACATGACGAGCTGATGCTGCTCAATGGCTGGTATGCGGAGCAGTACCGCCGTCAGCAAATGGAACAGGATGTGGCCGGTTGAGAGAGGGGGAGAGCGTCTCATGAGCAAAGAAAATATATGGGGGCGTCTGACCGATTACGCCAGACCCTTTCAAAAGCAAATCTTCGGAGCGCTGTTCCTGCTCTTATTAGGAACGAGCGCTGAGCTGGCAGGTCCATTTTTAGCCAAGGTCATGATCGATAATCACATCCTGGCGATCCAGAAGCCCTGGTATCAACTGGACGAGGTACCACAGCAAGCAGAGGGCCAAGTCGCCTCACTCAACGGTACGAATTATATTCGCGAAGATGTGGCAGCGAAGACTGGTCTCGTAATCAACAGCGTTAAACAAAAAGAGGTAACCGTGCTTGCAGAAGGCACGACGTATTATTTGGTAGCGGGCAAGGTAACTCAAAACGCCGAGAAGCAAATCACCCCGATAGCACCGGAAAACGGACGGGAGCGCTTCGAGGTAACGACGAAGGATGCCTCAGGCAATCAAGCGACTTCGACAGGCATTCGGCTGACCGCAGAAGAAGTCAAGGCGATGTATCAGGGGGATGTCCTGCCCATTGTCTGGCTGTCCGTAGGCTATGGAGCACTGATCTTGCTCTCGGCTGGCTTCAACTACGTCCAGATTTTGTGGCTGCAAAAAATCGCGCAGCGCATCATTCAGCAGATGCGGATGAAGCTGTTTATCCATCTGCAAAAGCTCCCGGTTGCCTTTTTTGACAAGACGCCAGTAGGTGCGCTGGTCTCGCGTGTAAGCAATGACACAGAAGCCATTCGCGAGCTGTATGTAAGTGTGCTCGCCACGTTTGTGCAGAACGGTCTGTATTTGATCGGAATCTTGATCGCGCTCTACATCTTGCAGCCTGAGCTGGCCCTCTTCTGCTTTTTGACGGTGCCCGTGCTCGTACTGTTGGTCTACGTATATCAAAAGTACAGTTCCCGCTATTATGCGGTGATTCGGGCGAAGCTCGGTGATATGAACACGACGATCAATGAAATGATCCAGAACATGACAATCGTGCAGGCTCTTCGTCGGGAAAAAGGCGTGCAAAAGGAGTTTTCAGATGTAAACGCAGATTACTTCAAGGTGCGGATGAAGGAAATCAATCTGGAATCCTTGCTGTTGCGCCCAGCAGTAGACCTGATCTGGAAAATTTCCTTGACCCTGATCGTCTGGTATTACGGCTCGACGTCCTTTCACAGTGCGATTTCCTTCGGTGCGCTTTTTGCTTTTGTAGACTATATGGGACGTTTTTTCGAACCGATCAACATGATTATGAACCGTTTGTCGCAAATGCAGCAGGCGACGATTTCGGCGGGGCGTGTCTTCGAAATTATGGATGAGCTGCCGGAGAAGGCAGAAACCGGTGCACAGATCGAGCGCCCGCGTGGAGAAGTCGTATTTGATCATGTCTCCTTTGCCTATCAAGGTGACGATTACGTCTTGAAAAACGTCTCCTTCACCGCGAAGCCTGGTCAGACGATTGCACTGGTTGGGCATACCGGCTCAGGGAAAAGCTCCTTGATGAATTTGCTGCTCGGATTTTATCCGGTGACAAAAGGGAGTATCTTCATCGACGGACAGGATATGAGACAGATTGACACGCACTCGCTGCGCAGTCATGTCGGACTTGTTTTGCAGGACCCGTTCTTGTTTACAGGAAGCATTGGATTCAATATCCGCATGTATAATGAAACGATTACGGATGAAGAAGTGAAGCGGGCTGCAGAAGCCGTACGCGCTGACGAATTCATTTCGAAGCTGCCAGGTGGCTATGACGAGCCAGTCGTTGAGCGAGGCATGACGCTATCCGCAGGCCAGCGTCAACTGATCTCTTTTGCACGGGCACTGGCTGCCGATCCTGCCATGCTGATTTTGGATGAAGCTACGGCAAGCATTGACAGTGAAACAGAGCTAGCCATTCAGGAAGCATTGCATGTACTATCAAAAGGTAGGACGACATTCATCATTGCGCATCGGCTGTCGACGATTCAGCACGCTGACCAGATTCTTGTTCTGTCCCGTGGAGAAATCATGGAGCGAGGCACGCATGATGAACTGATGGCGAAGAACGGGCTGTATCAAAAAATGTATCAGCTTCAGCAGGGGAGTGCTTCTGTAGAGAGTGCTTAAGTAGGGAGCTAGGAAGGAGAAACAACACCATGTCACAGTCGCGCTACACCTTTTGGGTGTTGATATTGGTTGTCGGTATTGCGGGGTTAAGCCAAGGCTTGACGATCCCGATGCTGACGGTATTATTGGAAAAACAAGGTGTTTCATCCGTGATGAACGGACTCAACGCTGCTGCTTTGTATATTGGGATGGTCATGGTCAATCCATTTTTGGAAATCCCGCTGCGGCGCATCGGATACAGGGCCACGATATTGTGGGGGTTGCTGTTGGTGACGATCGCAACAGCACTCATCCCGATGTTTAACCATTTGGCAATCTGGTTCTTTTTGCGTTTATTAATGGGTGTGGGCGATAGCGGTTTGCATTACGCCAGCCAAATGTGGGTGACCAAGATTGCAGCTCCCGAGAATCGGGGACGTGATCTTTCCATTTACGGGCTGGCCTATGGAGTGGGCTTCAGTATTGGTCCATTGGGCTTAAGTGTGTTGCATTTGGGGATTTGGGTACCGTTTGGCGCTCTGCTCGCTTTGTATCTCGTTGCCTTTTTGCTATTATCCCGGATCAAAAATGAGTTTCCCGAACAGATCAAACAAACGGAAAAGAAGCAAAACAAATACGCGTTTGTTTTGCGACTCGCTTGGCTGGCGCTGATTCCTTCGTTTTTGTACGGCTTCATGGAGACGTCACTCAACGGAAGTTTTCCCGTGTATGCCTTGCGTACGGGCTTGTCCGTTGAATGGGTTTCCTTGATCCTTCCGTCGTTTGTCGTGGGAAGTATTATCTTGCAGATGCCGCTGGGGGCATTGAGTGACCGCATAGGACGCAAACAGGTTATGCTCGTGTGTGCTCTCGTAGGGGGATTGGCCTTCTTCTTATTCCCATTTGCAGGTGAAAACGTATGGCTGATGATGCTGCTGTTGGCTATAGCAGGTGCGGCTGTTGGTTCCTTTTACTCGCTGGGATTGGCTTTCTCGGCAGATATTTTACCAGCATCGATGGTTCCTACCGCAGGAATTATCGCGGGCGTCAATTTTGGTGTCGCCAGTATTTTGGCTCCGAATGTGAATGGCCTGCTGATGGACATGTGGGAGCCGTGGACGATCTTTTGGCTGATGGGATCGCTGCTTATTGTTTTTGCGGCAGCTTGCCTGTTTTTCAAACAAAAAGCAAGCCAAGAAGAGACGTATTCGATGCCGTTGCAAAAGCAGGGGTAAATACAAAGATGGGTAAGCTTCGCCAAGCTTTTGGCGAGGCTTTTATTTTTTTCGCCCAAAAAAGCATAAACGGGCATCAAGGAGGGAAGCGTATGAATAGTAAGTAGAACTGCATGATTGGAAGGGGTTACCCAATGCTGACACCATGCATTTTCAGAAGAGGCATTGCTTGGATTTTGTTTTTCGTGCTCAGTCTGGTAATCATCCCGTTTTTCTCAGATGACGCCCAGGCTCCGACACCGTCTGTACCTGCACCTGCCACTACTAATGCAACTTCCCAGCCATAGCAACTGACAAAGAGGCTACAAAAAAAGACCGGTTGATCTGAGAAAGGTACAGTCACTCACAAAAGATGAGGGGACTGTACCTTTTTCTTTAGAAAAAATGTGATTGAGCTTTTTTGATTTGAAGAAGCATGCAGGTGACAAATCGAAAATAAGGGGGGATTGCTGAAATTTTAAGGGGGTAAATCGAGATATGTACACATTTACGAATTTTCACATACGCGAATGATCTCTTTAGGTATTGACTCAAAAACCAACACTTCTGGTTTTAGATAAGGTTTTTTTAACAAGTACTCTCCTAGTGTCATCATACTATTCCAATACAATTTGATCCAATGCTCAAGAGATTCACCAGTATCAAAATCCAACGCCTCTTCAAAGGTGAATTTATTATCTTCATAGAATGATTGGTCATATATATTCATTGTAATATTCCCATCAAAAACTAAAATTTTATCCGTAAAGATAGGAAAGTAAAACGATTTAGGCTTGTGAGGCTCTATGTTTACTCCTATAGCTGTCTGAAAGTTCACCCAGATAGGAGCATTAAGAGGTTTTAACCTATCAGCTATCTGTGACTTAATTTCCCCACCATTCCCATACCAGTTATTAGATTTTGTTGAATACTTTATCCCTCGACTCATAATTTCTTCGATTGAAACATGGTGATCATGATCTTCAGGCAATATTGCATGATAAAGAAACATAGCCATTTGTGTACCTGCTTTCTATTCTTTATTTCTAGGAACATGAGGAAAATGGGAACTATTTTTCGGATTATCTAAATTTTCGAAGACCCTGTGACTTCCTGTCGGTGTGTCAGGCGTACTTATATTCCCGTCAAATTCCTTATAATATTCGTTATTTTATTTGGATTTGGATTATTGGGATTGGGCCAATTTGTATAAGCTTTGTCTGGATTAGTCATGGTTTCCCTTCTCAATTCTTTTACATCAACATCCTGACCATACTGGGATCTATTCTTTGTGGAAGGTTTACTAGAATCGTAAATATGTTTTTTCGCATGCTCATTTACAAAATTTAGATCGCTCCCCCCACCGATTTTTATAGGAACTGGAGGTTTACCCGTTGCCTTCTTTCCCTTCCTTAAAGCACTCACTAAATCCTGAATGGATTTACTTCTTCCCAAAGTCAGAGCTTGTATGGCAAGCCCACTGATTGCAGATGAATGACTGATATCCAATCTATATAAATAAAGGTAATAATACCCATATATTGAAGTATCGGATGTGAAGTGGTCACAAACAATAGATAGAAAGCCTTGAATGTACTATGCATCTATAGGTACTTGGATATAATTTCTAGATGAAACATACAAAAGACGACCCTATCCCAAAAATTTGAGGAAAGGGTCGTCTTTTGAAGCAGTTACGGAAATCTTTAACGAGTGACAAAATTTTGCGTGAAATACGGGCGGCCGTCTTTCATAACGACACCGACACCGAGCTGCTTGAATTTCGGTTGGAGCAAGTTTTGACGATGACCTGCGGAGTTCATCCAGCTCATATGGACTTCAATCCCGTCTAGCTGTCCGTAGGCGATATTTTCACCAGCCAAGCTGTAGCGAATGCCGGCTTGCTTCAAGCGATCAAACGGACTTCCCGTAGATGGGGAGGTATGGTTGAAAAAGTTATACTGGGCCATGTCTTGGCTGTGTGCTCTGGCCACTGCTGCAACTTGTTCATCCCAAGTGACAACAGGCAGCTTGGCACGCTGTCTCGCAACGTTGAGCAAGTCCAAATTTTGTTTCTCGTATGCGAGCGCTGCTTGCTTCATCTGTGTGTCTGTCAGTTTCGGCAGTTCAGGTAATTTCGTATAGGAAATGGGATACATCAAGCCAATCGCAATGGTGGCAAAATGCTCAGGGGTAGAGATACGCACGCCTGCGACTTTATTTTCACCCAGTTTATCAATAGAGAACGTGATCACCTGATTGTTTTGTACATAGGTCGGGTTAGCAAGCGTATTTTTTTGGATACGCAGTGTCGGGATGATCGTCAATGTGCTTTGTGGTGCGCCCCAGCTATCCTGCAGCGCTTTGGTTGTAGAGCCAATCGTGATGCCACCCACATTCAGCTTGGCGCCGTTGGTAAACAACGTCACTACTTTGCCATTTTGCATACCGACTTGGATATAGTTGTTCAAATCTTGATTGTAAATCCACCACTCTACACCTGTATGACTAGGGTCGATGCGGGCAGGCTTGCCTAATGCTTGTTCTACCTGCGCTGCGCTCATTCCTAGCTGAAGGTTATAGACGTGATTCGTTTTGACGGCTGCTTTTTGGGGGACAGCAGTTGCAGCTGAAACAGGAAGGACAGGGGCAAGGTGGCCGAGCAGAGCCAGCGAAAGGCTCAGGGCGAGGATGCTGGTTACTTTCTGTTTACGCATGTATCTTCCTCCTCGGTTGGATAGGATCTGCCTTGTTGATAATGGTATCGGCAGGAAGCCTCTACAAAAATAGGGACCAAGGAAGCAAAAATAAAACCCCCGCGATGGAGCGGAGGTTATGGTTTGCGGTCTCGGATGACGTACGTTTTGGCGATCAGGTCATGCCAGCCTTGCTTGCGCGGGTGCCATGCGACCCATAAATAACCCAGTCCGAACACGAGCGAAGCGACGAATTTGCCGATCACTTCGCGCAGAAGTACCTGTCCAACAGACAAACTGCCTCGCGCCTGTCTGGCACTGATGACACGTATACCTGTGATCAGCTTTCCCAAGGTTTGTCCGGACCACCAGGTCAGCAAGATCAAGTAGAGGAGATCAAAGACGACCTCTAACAAGTCGATGAAGTGAAAAGAGGCGTAAGGAACGGCAAAAACGCGCCGTAACGGATTGAATACAAGGTAGCTGATCCCAATCAAGAAGAGCGAATCCAGAAGTGATGCGACGACGCGAATCCAGAAGCCAGCATACAAATGCTGTGGATGGGCTTCTGGATAAGGCTCAAGGGATGCGGGATCATTTGCTTTTTCTTCGTCGGGTAGCTGGTTCATGTGAAGTCACTCCTTTAAGTTATATAAGGCTACGGAATGAACTGATACAGCAGGCGAGGCGAGGTTTGGCGGTCCATAAAGCGTGTCAGACCGAGCGGATCAGGATTCGACCAGTACTGCTTCATGCTGAATAACAGCTTGCTGATTGAGAGCTGGTCTGCATAGCGTATGACCATGGCTTCCTTTTCACCAGACAAGGAGAGCGCGTAGCGTGTCGCTTCCTCCAAATCGCCGAATTCATCGATCAGCCCCAGTCGCTTTGCTTGCTCACCGGAATAGACACGACCATCGGCGATTTCCACCACGCGTTGGCGGGAGAGGTTGCGGCCTTTGACGATGACATCGACGAAATTGCTGTAGCTTTCGTTGACGAGTGTTTGGAAAATTTGCCGCTCCGGGTCCGTCAGTGGCCGGGCGGGGCTGCCAATGTCCTTGAAGCGTCCGCTTTTGATCGCGTATTGATGAACCCCGAGCTTGTTGGCGGCTTCGCTGTAGTTGAACAGATTGAAAATGACACCGAGACTGCCGGTTAGTGTGTTGGGATTGGCAAAAATCGCATCGCCTGTTGTGGCCAAGTAATAGCCGCCTGAGGCTGCTGTGGACCCCATGCTGACAACGATGGGAAGATTGCGGACCTGCTTGAGCCGCAGCAAGCGCCGATACAGTTCATCGGTAGCGACGACCTCTCCGCCTGGACTATCAATGCGCAGTACCAATGCTTTCACCATTTCATCCTCTTCAATCCGGCGAAGCTGTTCCGTCAACAGCTCCGTCATCGAAGGCAACCCGGCGCTATTTTGTTGTCCGGTAATGACACCGTTCACAAACAGCTGCACGATTTTGCTGTTGCCATAGCCGGACACCACATTTTCTTCCCAAGCAAATCCGGGATGGTCGACTAGCTCCGTGTAAGTCCCGTAAATCCCTTCCACCGCAATCCCTAATGCAAATACGAGCAGTACGATTAATAAAGCGATCCATTTTTTGCGATGCATGAAAACCACCTCACACTTAGCATGAGCCGTCGAGGGCAGAGTTACGCATGAGACAGAGTAAACAGTAAATTCATGCAATTTTTAGATTATTGCGGTAAAATGAGATGACAAGAAAAGCTGCTTGATCGCAATAGGGGGAAAGACAAATGATTATTCAAGTGTCGAATTTGACGAAGAACTACGGCGAGCTAAAAGTTCTGAAAGGTATTACGACTCAGGTAGCAGAAAAGGAAGTCGTCTGCATCATCGGTCCGTCAGGCTCGGGTAAGAGCACATTTTTGCGTTGCCTGAATCAGCTGGAGGAAATGAGCAGTGGAAGAATTGTCATCAACGGACATGATTTGTCTGACCCTAAGACCGATATTAATAAAGTCAGGGAAGAGGTCGGGATGGTCTTTCAGCGCTTTAATCTTTTTCCGCATAAAACGGTGCTGGAAAACGTCATGCTGGCCCCCATTAAAGTGAAGAAAATTTCTCAAGAGGAAGCACGCAAGCAAGGCTTGGCACTGTTACAAAAGGTAGGGCTGCAGGACAAGGCAGATGTGTATCCGGAAAGGCTGTCTGGTGGTCAAATGCAGCGTGTGGCAATCGCTCGGGCGCTCGCGATGAATCCAAAGGTGATGCTGTTTGACGAGCCGACATCGGCCCTTGATCCGGAGCTGGTGGGTGAAGTGCTCGCCGTCATCAAAAATTTGGCCAAAGAAGGCATGACGATGGTTGTAGTCACGCACGAAATGAATTTTGCCAAAGAAGTGGGGGACCGAATCATTTTCATGGATCAAGGTGTCATCATGGCAGAAGGTCATCCCAGTGAGGTTTTTGGCAGCAGCAGTAACGATCGCTTGCGTTCCTTCTTGGGCAAAGTATTGGCTTAAACCGTTAAACCGTTGGCACCAGCTGCTTCGTTTCAATGAAAAACGAGGCACTGGTGCCGTGTTATTTTGCTGCATCCAACAATTGACTAACCGTAACAAAGCGATAGCCTTGCGAGCGCAAATCTATTATGAGTTCTCGGAGTGCAGCGACCGTTTGCCGCTGGTTAAAACCGCCGTCATGAAACAGGATGATATCTCCGGATGAGACATTGCTTTTGACGCTTTTGGCGATGATGTTGGCCGTACGTGCCAAGGACCAATCACGAGGATCAACGGACCAGCGAATGATGTCGTAGCCACTGGATTGAACAGCATTCATGACATCGTGTGTGAGGATGCCGTATGGTGGACGATAGTATTGCACCAAAACTCCGGTCGTCTTTAAAATGGATCGCTCGGCATGCTTGATGTCTTCATACACCTCATGCTCGGTCAGCTTGTTCAGGTCATAATGGTGGTAGCCGTGATTGCCGATTTCGTGCCCAGCTTTGTAAATCCATTGCATGACTTTCGGATGCTTGTCCACTTGGGAGCCGAGGACGAAAAACGTAGCTTGTACGTTATACTGATGCAGCACCTCGAGAATTTTGGGGGTGTAGACAGCATCAGGCCCATCATCAAAGGTGAGTGCGACGACCTTCCTCTGCGTGTCGATTCGGTGGATAGGCTCATAAGATGGCAGCGTTTGTTGGGAAAAAGCAGGTAGGGTGCCGTAGCCGAGAAGGCAGGCGAAAAGAAAGGCGAAAAGAAAGGCGTACAGTATGCATTTTCGCATGAGCAATCGCCTCCTTCTTCTGGGATGTGATTAGGTTCACCGCATGATAGGGAAAACATGCTACCAAAAGAAAACAGCGGTCAGAGTTAGGGTGGGTTATGTTAAAATGAAAGCACCGTACATAGGAGAGGAGAGAGTTTGGTGGAACTCCGCGGTATTTTGCAAGGACTAACTCACGAGTACCATGGAGGGGACAAGCCGGTAGACTACTATTTGAACATCGGTGAAGATCGCCTTCCGCTTAATGAATGGCTGGGCTGTGAATTGACGATTTCTTTTTTGGGCCAAAAAAACTGCATCGCCTGTGGTCGCAAAACGAACAAGACGTTTAACAGCGGGTACTGCTATCCCTGTTTTACCAAGCTGCCGGAAAATGACTTGTGCATCGTCAAGCCGCACGAATGTCATTTTGACTTGGGGACTTGCCGGGACGAGAGCTTCGGTGAGAGATATTGCATGATTCCTCATTTTGTCTATCTGGCAGTGTCGAGTGATATAAAGGTAGGATTGACTCGCAAGCATAATGAATTGAAGCGTTGGGTGGATCAAGGCGCAATTCGCGCGATTCCGATTGCGGAGGTTCCTACTCGTCGCATGGCTGGAGAGCTGGAGTTTCATTTGAGCCAGTTTTTGCCGGACAAGACCAATTGGCGCAAAATGCTCAAGGGAGATGTGAAGGAAATTGATCTGATCGCCATGCGAGACGAGGTGTACGGTCATTTCCCTGAACAGTTTAAACCATTCCAATATCGCGAGGACGAATGGGTAGACATTGCCTATCCGATTCTGGAGTCTCTGGATAAAATCAATTCCAAGTCACTCGATAAAGAGGAACAGCTCGGCGGCCGATTGATCGGTGTGAAGGCACAGTATTTGATTTTTGAGAATGGTGTATTCCAGACGAGAAAGCACGCGGGCTATCAAGTCGAGATCAAAGCAAAACCGTCTGCATAATGTCGTCCAAACTCCTCACACTAGCTAGGAAGACCTACGCCAATGTGAAGGAGGATGGGCAGATGGATGAGCACATCGAATACACGATGCCTTTAACCGGGACACTGGCTGAGGCCGTGGAGGTTCAGGATGCCAAGCAACTAGGGGTGCCCTACTCGCCGCTTTCGCAAATGTGGCAGGTAAATCCTGATGCTCAGACGAATGAAGAAGAGACTGCGAAAAGCAGTGAAAGCCACATTCCACTATAGAAGCTTACGTATGTACGACAGCCAGAAGAGAGTCATGGCTGTCGTTTTTGTTTGCACGGTGAATAGGTGAGGAGGAAGTGGTATGCGGGTCTGGGTGCATTCTTTTTTGGTGGCGATGGTGCTGATTGGTTGCATGTGGGGGATGTACGAATTCGGGGTGACACTTGAAACGTCAGTTACTTCCACAAAAGCGCGTCAGAAGTTGGTGGACCGGGACGCCGTTGTTGAAGCGTTCGATTGGACAGACGACAAAGGAGTGGGCATCGAGTATAACGAAGATGAGATGTTACAACTGCAAAACGATCCGGACAACCGTAACTACAAAAAAGTTCTACGCCGTTTTGTACAGAGTGAGCTAGAAACGGAAATCGAGAGCTTTCAAACGATAGGCAGTCAGTTAAATCCTCGGAGAATCCTTGTAGCGACGATTGACGGGATGCTATATGAGGTAACGATGAAGAAACGAAGTACACATCGTCAAATGTGGACAGTGGAAGGGTACAACATGATGGCTGGATATACGACGGATGTGGAGCAAGAGCAAGACCAACTACCAGAGGAGCTGTATCCAACCTTTCGTGTGATCGAGCTGGCCGAAGCCGATCAGCAGGTCCAGGCGTGGGCGAAACCACTTATTCAAAACAGTCAGAGCAATACGTTTTACACTGCTCTAAACGGCAAAACCTATCTCTTGATCAAAACATCACAGAGTGAAACAGATACGGTGGAGATTGAGGGAATTAGAATTTGGGTGGAAGAGATGCTCGTCCACTATCAAACATATGAACATGGAGACGGTGCAGATCGTTCCATCATAAATAACTACTTGCTCATTGAAGTGCCGGAAATCGCAGAATCAGGCGTGATGTTTTACAATACGGTAACCGTTGTCCGCTAGGTGTACTTCTTTTACAATGAAAGAAACGACGATATAAACGAAAAAGCGAGGAAATACATATGACAATGAAAGCCTACCTATACAACAAATGTGATACTTGCCGCAAAGCAAAAAAATGGCTCACCGATCAAAATATTGGTTTCGAGGAATTTCCGATCGTGGATGCACCTCCGTCAAAAGAAGAGCTGCGTCAAATATGGCAGACGAGCGGTCTCGATTTGCGCAAGTTTTTCAATGTGAGTGGTGTACATTACCGCGAGCTGGGCTTAAAGGACAAGCTCCCTTCCATGTCAGAGGAGGAAATGCTCGAGCTGTTGGCTTCTAATGGGAAGTTGATCAAACGCCCTCTTCTGGCGAGCGACCAAACAGTCACACTTGGCTTCAAGGAAGAAGAGCTAATGAAGGCTTGGGGAGGGAAGGCATGATGCGCCAACCTTCCAAAAGACTGGATCATCTAACGGCTGACATTTTTTCGGAGATGGAGGCTCGCAAACGAGAGGTGGCCCAAACAAGAACGGTATACGACTTGAGTATCGGAAGCCCGGATCAGCCGCCTGACGAGAAGCTCCTGCAGACGTTAATCGATGCGATTCAGCAGCCAGCTGCTTTTCGCTACCCACTAAGCGATGGAACGGCGGCCTTCCGTGAGGAGGTCGCTCGCTGGTATCAGTATCGTTTTGGGGTGGAGCTTGCGCCAGATGGGGAGGTCCATTCCTTGATGGGCTCACAGGATGGTTTGGCTCACTTTGCATTGGCTTGGACTGATCCTGGCGACATCGTCCTCGTCCCTGATCCTGGCTATCCCATCTACGAAGGCAGTATTCACTTGGCGGGAGCTGTTCCTTATCGGATGCCTCTGCGTGCAGAAAATGAATTTTTGCCAAAGCTGACAGACATTCCAGAGGATATTGCCACTCGTGCCAAGTTCATGATTCTGAACTATCCGAATAATCCTGTTTCGGCTGTGGCTACCCTATCCTTTTTCGAAGAGGTCGTGGCTTTTGCCAAACGTTTTGAGCTGATTGTCGTTCATGATCTGGCTTACTCGGAAATGGTGTTTGACGGCTATCAGGCTCCGAGCTTTTTGCAAGTACCGGGCGCGAAGGAAGTGGGAATAGAGTTTAACTCGTTTTCCAAGAGCTTCAATATGGCAGGCTGTCGGATCGCTTATGTCGTAGGGAATGCAGACATCATCAAGCCGCTTGCGGTCGTGAAGTCCAATATCGATTACGGCGTCTTCCTGCCTGTGCAGCAAATGGCGATAGAAGCGATGCGCAATGATCGGGAGTCTGGTGGGAAGAATACAGTCGCGCCAGTTTACCAGGAGCGGCGTGATGTTCTGTTAGGTGCATTGGCCAAAGCAGGATGGAGCATTGCTTCTCCCAAGGCGACTATGTTCGTCTGGGCAGCTGTACCCAAGGGATGGACGTCGCGAGAGTTTGCTTTTGCTTTACTGGAGAGAGCGGGAGTCGTCGTCATTCCGGGAAGTGCATTCGGCGAAGAAGGGGAAGGGTATGTTCGAATCGCTCTCGTCCAACCTCCTGAGATCCTCTTAGAGGCTGCAGCTGCCATCGATGAATCAGGGGTTCTCCTGCCATACATGAAATAAAAGAGGGGATGAGCTTTCATGCGTTTGCGCGAAGAATTGCCTGATTTTCCTGGGATTGCAGAGTGGATCAATGGTCAACTAACCAAAGCCGATTTAGCTGGAAGTCCTGTCTTGGTGCATTTTTGGTCAGTCAGTTGTTACATGTGCAACGAGTCTATGCCAAGCATCAACGAATGGCGAGACAAATACGCTGCTAACGGTTTGAAGGTCATTGGCATTCATATGCCTCGTTCGGAAAAGGATACAGATATCGAGACGATCAAGCAAGCGATTGCCGAGCACCATTTGACACACCCTATCGCAATCGATAATGATAGGAAGACAGTCGATGCATTCCAGAATGAATACGTCCCCGCTTTTTACCTGTTTGACGAAAATCTCCAGCTGCGTCACTTCCAGGCAGGAGAGAAGGGTCTCAACCTGGTAAAAAAACGCTTGTTCAGAATTTTGGGGATCGAAGAGGAATCCTAGAATGTTCGTCTAATTATGTATGTGTAATGGATTGTACCCGATAGGAGGATATGTAAACGATGGAATTCCCGAAAAATCTACGTTACAGTGAAGAGCATGAGTGGGTGCGAGTAGAAGGAAACAAGGCGTACATCGGAATCACTTCTTTTGCTCAATCAGAGCTGGGTGACATCGTGTTTGTCGAGTTGCCTGAGGTAGGCGCGACAATCCAACAGGATGAGCCGTTTGGCAGTGTAGAATCGGTTAAAACCGTTTCTGAGCTATACGCTCCTGTAACTGGTAAAGTAGTAGAAGTAAATGGCGAACTGGAAGACGCACCTGAACTGGTTAACTCCTCGCCATATGAGCAAGCATGGATGATCGTCGTGGAATTGTCGGATACAGCTGAGCTAGACAAGCTGATGGACGCTGACAAATACGAAGCGATGGTAAAAGAATAGGAATGAAAAAAGGCCGGGGCATAGTTGCTCCGGCCTTATTCTTTTGTAACAAAAATCAGATGCAACAGCTAGTCTAGCTTGAACGACCGTACGGCATCATTCAGCTCCTCAGCCATTTTTGCCAGCATGGTGGCAGCAGACGAGATTTCTTCCATAGAAGCGTTTTGTTCCTCGGCTGCAGCTGCGACGGTCTGAGAATTGCCTGCGGACTGCTCCGCGATTTGTGTAATATGCGTGATGGACGAAACAATCGTCTGCATCTGGAGGCTGATCTTGCTCATTTCCGCAGTCACCTCATTCATGCGGACCAGTAACCCCGCGGTGGAGCTTGTAATTTGGTCAAATGCGTTTCCAGTAGAGCGGACGAGGGTCATCCCTTCACCCAAAATAGAAGAGCCGTGATTCATTGCAGCAATTGCCGAGCCTGTGTCCTGCTGAATGACTGTGACGATGTTGCTGACCTGCTCAGCGGCTGAGCTGGATTGTTCGGCTAGCTTGCGTACCTCGTCGGCTACGACAGCAAATCCGCGTCCTTGCTCTCCAGCACGAGCAGCTTCGATTGCAGCGTTCAGAGCGAGCAGGTTGGTTTGATTGGCAATGGTCGTAATAAGTGAAATCATTTCTCCAATCTCTTGGGAGCGTATGCCTAGCCCATTGACGATCGTAGAGGTCTTGGCCATCTGGCTATGGATGACATCCATGTGCTCGACCGTTTTAACCGCCATTTGATTGCCTTCTGTGGCTTGGCGATTCGCTTCTTGTGTAGACAGATTCACGTCTTCAATTCCTTTTTCCATTGCCTCGATGTGCACCGCAATCTCGTTGATGACGTCATAGCCTTGAACGGTGGCATCCACCTGCTGTTCGGTTCCATAAGCAATTTCCTGGACGGATTCAGCGATTTGCTCTGTCGCTTTGCTGGTCTGCTCTGAACTGGCCATCAATTGCTCAGACGTGGCGGCTACCTGCTGTGCGTTGAAGCTGACTTGACCCAGCGTTTCGCGCAATGTGGCAGTCATGGAGTTAAAGCGGTTTGCCATAACCCCCATTTCATCCGAAGTCTTAATATCCATTGATGCTGTGAAATCTCCATTGGAGAGAGCATGCGCCAGCTGGTTGGCCCGATCGATTTGCTTTGTCAGGTATTTGCTGAAGTAATAAATAACCGCAATCATAATCAGGAGACCGAACAGACTGACAGCACAAAGCTCAAAGAACAACTCGTAGAGTGGATCATAAAATTCTTTTTCCGGCATGACGAGGGCAATTGTCCAGTTTGTATCCCCGAGTTTTTGGAAGTAAACGCGATTGTCCCCGTTATCATCACTGAACAATTTTATTCCCGATTGCTCTGAAAGAAGAGCAGACCCTATTTCAGCCAAGGACGCATTTTCGTCCGTTTGGACAGAGTGATTCATCAGCTTTTCTGCTTGAGGGTGCGAGAGATATCGTCCTTTTTGATCCACCAAAAAGGCCCAGCCTGTTTCCCCTACTTTTGTGCTGGAGACGAGGTTTTGTACATCTGTCAGTGTAATATCGTCGGTAGCTACACCCAAAAGCTTTTTATCTGGTGTATAAAAAGGAGCGACCACCGTCACCATAGATACCTTTGAAATATCGTCGAAGTACGGTTCAGAGAAGTCGGTTTCTTTTTGGGTCGAAATACCGAGCTTGTACCAGTCTTGATTTGGATAGTTGTAAGATTCGCTTGCGTATTCATCCGTAATTTTTACTTTCCCATCAACCTTACCACCATAGGTCGCAACGAACTTTTTGTTCGAATCGAAGGCGTAGGGCTCCATGAAAATTCCCATGCCGATGGTTGTATCATTCATGAGAACGGTTTTTGAGAGCAGGGAATTCAATTGCTCCATCGAATACGTAATAGGAGTCATTTCAATAAAGCGAGCCATGCTTAACGTTACCTTGCTGTGGGCTTCCAGTTGTTTTTCCACGTTGCCACTGAGCATATCCAGTTGGTAATTCATTTTGTCCCCAATTTGCTGATTCAATTGAACGACTGAGAACCAGAAACCGATTCCAACGACGAGCAATAGGGTCAAGATAATAACAGGAAGGGTAATGGTCAGTGTGCGAGCACGAAGACTTTTGAAACGAAACATAAAACCGCTCTCCTTTTGAATGTTTGCTAAAATGATTGCTATTCCTTATTATCGGATAGATTAAGACTATCTTGTATGATGGATTTAGGCAAATGAGGGAAAATATTCATAAAACTCAGAAAATGTTGCGGGTATGTGAGCAAATCGAGTAAAATGGATAAACCAAATCTTTATTCGATCAACTTATTGGTATCTTTTGCGGGTGGAGTGTTAGTGGGCATATAGGCTACAATGCGGATACAGACAGAGTTTCGACCAAATAACGGACATGGACGTTTCATTTGGCGAAGAAGGAGGGAGACTATATGAGTTTTTGTTGTGGTGCTGGAATGGTAGGTTCCGTAGGCTCAGTCCGTCATTATAAAACGCTTGTACACAATGTCCCCATCATGTTTTGTCCTGTATGTGACAGAATTGAGGTTCATCCCGGTATTGAGGGAGAATACGAAATTTTAGTAGAATATGCTCAGGGAGATCAGGCTCCAGAAGTGGATTTCGCTGACTTTGTGAGTGTTGACAATACATCCGAGTTGTTTGAGAATTGTACCATGACGGATGAAGCAGCCAGCTTCGCCGACGTACTAAAACAGCAGATCGATATTTCGCTTGATTTGCTCGGGATCGCCAAGGAGTTACAAGATGACGATTGGCGGGAAGCATTGATGATTCGTTTAAGACGGTTAAGCGAGCGACTGAAGCAGTACAATAAAAGAAAAGCAAATGTCGCACAAGAGCGCATGACCTGAGTTGACGTGGGAGGCAGTGTGAATGTTTCATTTGAAAGCCGTTCACCACATCGCATTGAATTGCAGTGATGTTGTGAAGGTAGCTCGTTTTTTTAAGGACATTTTGGAAGTCCCTATCCCGGAAGAGAATATGACGGAAGGAGCACCTGTCTACTTTCAAATTGGCACATACACACGGATTGGTCTTCATCCTCATGGCGGGGCAGAAGGGAAAGGCGGCGTAGGGCAGGTTGATCATCTCGCCTTCTCCGTACAGAGCCGTGCTGAGCTGGACTATCTGGTCGACAAGCTGGAAGCAGAGAACATTTGCTATCGTGGTCCAATTACACAGCCGACGAGCTATAATGTGTATTTTGAGACACCCGATGGTCACCACCTTGAGGTGCGACTAGATAAAGACGAGTTTGATGAGTAGTGTTTCAGGAAGCATCTGCGTAAAGCGGATGCTTTTTTATTTTTTGCCATCTTACTACTGTGGTTTGGAAAAAAGGTTGTGGATGATCTTCCTAAGTTTTAAGAGGTATCGACGAACACACAAAGCTGGTGAGAAGAAAAAGCACAGGGCTCGCAGACCTTGACAACGCCTACCCAGTCGGAACTGCAAAAAGAGGACCACGCTTGTCGAACACTTCTTCCTCGAGAATCTTCCGCCCGTAGGGTGGCTTTGGCTCGACGGTCCTCTTTTTGCAGTGGAGACGGACAGTCAATCCAGCAAGCTGGCGTGTCAGAGTCGAAGAGAACTGTGCTTTTTCTTCTCCTCCACTATGTTGACTCAAAAGGTCTTTCTTACAATGTCGAGAAAAAGATGGCTCCCCTGACAACAGCCGACAGTGACTCTCATTCCTCGCCAAAGGATTCGACCTGACAGGCCACGAACCCAATTGGGAAGAGAGGGGTGGCGTGCAGATGATCGGAATGGGCAGACTGCTTTTGGAGCTGGGAGAGAGATTGCAAGGAAAAGCACACTTGCGATTCATAACAGCAGGATGGGAGCGCAGGATCGGAATTGTTGTGGATGATTCACCGTCACAGTGGCAATTGACGATATCAAAAGGCGTTGCATCCTGGGATGTATGGACAGAAGAGCAGTCTGCCGATCTGATCATCAGGGGAGCGGAGAAGCAAATGTACATGCTGTTTGGCGGCGATGAGCTCGTTTATTCTCTCGCCAAAGAAAAGGTGCAAATAGCAGGACCATTGCGCGATCAATTGAAGCTCGATGCCATTTTGAGGCTTACCTGTAGGTGAACTGTCAATTGGGCAGTGTGCTATAATAGGAAGAAACGGTTTTGGAGGAGGCGCGTTGATGTCCACTGGTATGTCGTTGCAACAGACGGTTGCCGCACGTAAAGAATCTATTGCCGAAACATTCCGTCATCTGCATGAGAATCCGGAGATCAGCTGGAAGGAAGTAGAAACGACTCGTTATTTGGCAGATCGTATGCGTGCCTTGGGACTACGGGTTACGACTTTTGACGATTGTACTGGTTTAGTTGCTGAATGGGGCGAAGGAAAACCAGTAGTTGGCTTGCGTACAGACATCGACGCTCTCTGGCAAGAAGTAAACGGAGAGTGGCGCGCGAATCATTCCTGCGGTCATGACGCCCATATGACGTTGATCGTGGAAACGGTAGAGGCATTGGTTGCCGCTGGATATCAACCGCCAGGAACGTTAAAAATATTGTTCCAACCAGCAGAAGAAAAAGGAACGGGAGCGCTGAAGCTGGTGGAGAAGGGTGTCGTCGACGATATCGATTATTTGTACGGTGTTCACTTAAGACCGATTCAGGAGATGGCTAATGGCACGGCAGGACCCGCCATCTACAACGGAGCAGCCATGTTCCTCTATGGGGAAATTACAGGGGTAGCTGCACACGGAGCGAGACCGCATCTCGGGATCAATGTGATTGAAGTAGCGGGAGCGATTATTTCTGGGCTCGGACAAGTACATATCGATCCGATGGTACCGACTACCGTCAAAATGACCATGCTGCAAGCTGGAGGAGAGAGCTACAACATTATTCCGGACAAGGCGCGTTTTGCCCTCGATCTGCGAGCACAGACGAATCAGGCGATGGATACCCTCGTGAACCGAGTTCGTCAGATGATTGACGGAGTCGCCGAGTCTTTTCAGGCACGCATTGAGATACAGCCCGGCTCTCGCATGGTGGCGGCGGAGGTCGATGAGCAAGCGAAGGCATTTATGGAGCAGGCCATCGTGGACGTGCTCGGTAAAGAGAATCTGCGAGCGGCGCCTGTCAGTCCGGGAGCGGAGGATTTCCACTACTACACGGTGGAGCGCCCGCATATCAAGGCGACGATGCTGGCTCTCGGTTGTGATTTGGTGCCAGGGCTACATCACCCGTTGATGCATTTTGATCGCCAGGCATTGGATAAAGGTGTGGCGATTTTGTGTCAGGCAGTCGTAAAAACGTTTGAAAATACGTAAATCTTTATGCCTTGTGAGAGCAACACTAAGAGAGTAAACTCTTGGTGTTGCTCTTTTTGTGGGGAAATTGCCTCTGCGTTGTTCGCTAATAGAAGATAGACTGCTTGGTTTGTGGACAAAATACTGCAGTTGGGGAATAATACGCAGGAGGAGGGTTATTCACACATTCTCTATAAGAGATTATAAAATTATGTAGCTTATTTAGCTAAATGTGATATACTAATTACAAATCGAGCGACAATTAGAAAGTCACAATAAATGGTACACATATTGGGAAGGAGATCGTTCACACATGGAAACCAATACGGTTCATACGCTTACTGACATTCTTGGAGCTACAAAAGTGTATCGCAACTTGCCTGTAGCTAATCTCGTTGAGATGGCAGTGAAGCGTGGCGAAGGGATATTGACCGACAAGGGGGCGCTCAATGCGCTAACAGGGAAGTTTACCGGCCGTTCGCCAAAGGACAAATTTGTGGTGGACGAAGCTTCCGTACACGATAAGATCAACTGGGGTCCGGTTAACCAACCAATCTCCGCAGAAAAATTCCAAGCACTGCAACAAGACGTGCTTCAATACTTGCAAACAAAAGATGAACTGTTTGTCTTCGATGGCTTTGCTGGGGCAGATACAACCTATCGTCTGCCAATCCGTGTGGTGAACGAATTTGCTTGGCATAACCTGTTCGCACGTCAACTGTTCATCCGTCCATCGGAAGAAGAACTGGCTGCACACGAAGCAGATTTCACTGTGATCTACGCGCCTAATTTCAAGGCTAATCCTGCGGTGCACGGTACGAACTCCGAGACCTTCATCGTGATGAGCTTTGAACAAAAGACAGTGCTGATCGGTGGAACCGAGTATGCAGGCGAAATGAAAAAATCGATCTTCAGTGTAATGAACATGCTGCTTCCAGAGCGCAACGTACTCCCTATGCACTGCTCTGCAAACGTAGGCAAAGACGGAGATGTTGCCCTGTTCTTCGGATTGTCTGGTACAGGAAAAACAACGCTGTCTGCTGATCCGGACCGTTTCCTGATCGGTGATGATGAGCATGGCTGGTCTGACAATGGCGTGTTCAATATCGAAGGCGGATGCTATGCAAAATGCGTCAAGCTGACTGAAGAAGGCGAACCGCAAATCTGGAAAGCAATCCAGTTCGGTACTGTACTTGAAAATGTAGACGTAAATGAAGCGACTCGTGTGGCTGACTACGATAGCACCAAATATACAGAGAATACACGCGCTGCGTACCCAGTGGAAGCAATTCCGGGTGCTGTGATTCCGGGCGTGGGCGGGCAACCAAATGTCATCGTCTTTTTGACAGCAGACTCGTTCGGCGTGTTGCCTCCAATCTCCAAGCTCAATAAAGAACAAGCGATGTACCACTTCCTGTCTGGCTACACCAGCAAAATGGCTGGTACAGAGCGTGGCGTAACCGCTCCGCAAACCGAGTTCTCTACTTGCTTCGGATCTCCTTTCTTGCCACTGCATCCAGTTGTTTATGCGGAAATGCTCGGTAAGAAGATCGACGAGCGCGATGTTCAAGTATACCTGGTGAACACCGGTTGGACTGGTGGTCCGGTAGGTGTTGGCCAACGTATGAAGCTGTCCTACACGCGTGCGATGGTAACAGCAGCATTGAATGGCGAACTGGAAAACGTAGAGTATGTTGCGGACGCGACCTTCGGCGTGCAAGTACCGACTTCTTGCCCGAACGTGCCTGCTGAAGTTCTGCAACCACGAAATACATGGGCGAACAAGGAAGATTACGACAAGCAAGCAGCTGATTTGGCAGGACGCTTCATCGAGAACTTCCAGAAGAAATTCCCGAATGCAGCAGATATTGCAAATGCGGGTCCAAAAGTACAATAATTTGGTAGTGATGTATAACGAGAAAACGGTTAGGCGACCAGGTCTAACCGTTTTTTTGTTATTTTATTGTATGGAAAATTTAAATAATAAAGAGTTGTCTGATAAAAAGCGCAGACTTATAATAATAATAGCAATATTTTTATAAATGATATGAACGATTGAGGAGGGGTTGTTTCTGGAAGCGTTCGTAAAAGCGTTGAATGATTTAATCTGGAGTGAAGCGTTAATCTATCTCTGTTTGGGAACGGGCCTGTTCTATAGCATCGCTACTCGGTTTCTGCAGGTCCGGCATCTGAAGGATATGATTGTCCTCATGTTCGATGGCAAAAAATCCGATACTGGAGTCTCTTCTTTTCAAGCACTATCGATGGCTCTTTCCGGGCGAGTGGGAACGGGAAATATTGCAGGTGTAGCCACTGCGATTGCATTCGGCGGACCAGGTGCCGTGTTCTGGATGTGGGTTATGGCATTTTTAGGATCGGCTTCAGGGTTTGTCGAGGCGACGCTGGGACAGGTGTACAAATCGAAACAGGACGGCCAATTCCGCGGGGGTCCAGCCTACTACATTGAAAAAGGGTTAAAAATAAAATGGTACGCAGTTCTATTTGCCATCGTAACTGTTATCGCAACAGGATTATTACTGCCCGGGGTCCAAGCAAACAGTATCGCTGCTAGCGTAGAAAGCGCTTTTGGCATCAATCCTTGGATTACCGGATTCGTGCTTGCTGGAGTATTGGGCGCCATCGTATTCGGTGGAGTGAAGCGCATTGCAAATGTAGCACAAGTTGTCGTTCCGTTCATGGCATTAGGATACATTGTGGTAGCTTTGATCGTTGTTTTTGCGAATTTTTCTCAAGTACCTGATATGATTGCACTTATTTTTAAAAGCGCTTTCGGTGCAGAAGCGGCATTCGGCGGAATTTTGGGTTCTGCTATAATGTGGGGCGTTAAGAGGGGAATTTACTCTAATGAGGCAGGGCAAGGGACGGCGCCACATGCTGCGGCAGCGGCTGAAGTTACTCATCCTGCAAAACAAGGGATCGTTCAGGCATTTTCCGTATATGTTGATACGTTGTTTGTCTGTTCCGCTACGGCATTTATGATTCTCATTACAGGTATGTATAATGTAACGCCAGAAGGCAAGAGTCCCATTGTAAACAATCTGGGGGACCTTGAACCAGGACCGATTTATACGCAACAAGCAGTAGAATCAGTCATGCCAGGCTTTGGAGCACCTTTCATCGCCGTTGCGCTTTTGTTTTTCGCGTTTACGACAATCATGGCCTATTATTACATGGCTGAAACCAATCTTCGCTACTTAAACGGTAAAGTAAAAAGGGAATGGGTAAGCCATATTTTAAAAGTCGTGATGATGGGGATGGTCGTGTACGGCAGTGTCAAGTCTGCTGGACTGGCTTGGACGCTTGGTGACATTGGAGTAGGCAGCATGGCGTGGCTAAACATTATCGCGATTCTTTTACTGACCAAGCCGGCTCTTCGCGTGTTAAAAGACTATGAGCAACAAAAGCGTGAGGGAAAAGACCCTGTGTTTGATCCGGTGAGGGCAGGAGTAGAGAACGCTGATTTCTGGGAGAAGGAATACCAGCATCCCGACCTCCCCAAACCGAATCGGAAGCTATCGTCGTAATCATGTTAAAAACAAACCGCCAGCTCAAAGCGATTGGCGGTTTGTTTTGTCTATTTAATTGCTCATCTTATATACTTGTGAAGTATTGACTGGTACAACTTTTCCATTTGACTGGCGGAATAGAGTCAGGTAAGCTTCCCAAGGGATCCCTTCAATAGAGTGATAGCGATACATAACGAGAAACTCCTGATCACTCGTTCCGGTCAGATTGACATAACCTTTGGAAACGACCTCTCTCTCAGGTCCGCAAAAGTACAAGCTGCCTTTCACATCGGAAGGGTCACATGGAAGCGGTAAGATGTTTTTTGCCTGCTGGACAATTGCTTCTGGAATGTTACTGCCACCGGTGTTTCCGCCAGCGTCGGAGAAACGGACAGCAGGAGTTTTGTTGTCCCATTCCTGCTTGATCCCGAGTGCATTTGCAACAGTAGCAACAGGTGCATAAACGTTTCCATTATAGATGAATGGTTCTGCTTTGGTTTTAATGACCTGATCATTGACAATCAATTTAATGTTGGAGAAGCGAGCGGATATTTTCTCCGTGCCCGTTTTTGCAAAGACAGTGGTGCCACCGACGAGTAGTAAGACAACAGCTAGTCCAATTGCGAGTTTCTTGTTACGCTTTTTCAAAATCATCCATCCCTTTCCAGTTATCCAGTGGTGTTATTGACAAAAAGTACCTGGAATTTAGACGGAAATGTATGTCCAAAAGTTACAAAGGGAAAACTGCTGCGGTGGCGAGAATATTTAGGAAAGGATTCATGCGCAAAAACGGACTTTCTAAATATAATGATATAAAAAATACAGATATGTTTCATTCCTTGATTTATAATTATTCTTATTATAAGATAGTTATTGAGAATGGATTGAGAATTTACCAACTCACTTTTGACGTGTATGGAGGGAATTCAGATGACAGCAGTACCGCATTTGCAAATAAAAAACCTTCGCGCCAAGATCGAGGACAAAGAGATCCTCAAGGGCCTGAACCTGGAAATCAAGGGCGGCGAAGTGCACGCGATCATGGGACCAAATGGTACCGGTAAATCGACACTGGCATCCACGCTAATGGGTCACCCAAAATATGAGGTAACCGACGGCGAAGTGCTGATCAATGACGAAGATTTGTTGGAAATGGCAGTAGACGAGCGCGCACGTGCAGGCCTGTTCCTGGCTATGCAATACCCGTCCGAAATCAGTGGTGTAACTAACTCTGACTTCCTGCGTTCCGCGATTAACGCACGCCGTGGCGAAGGAAACGAAATCTCCCTGATGAAATTCATCCGTGAGATGGACAAAAAGATGAACACGCTGGAAATGGATGAGTCTTTCTCCCACCGTTACCTGAACGAAGGTTTCTCTGGTGGTGAGAAAAAGCGTAACGAGATTCTGCAAATGATGCTCTTGGAGCCAGCTATCTGTATTCTGGATGAAATCGACTCCGGTTTGGACATCGACGCATTGAAAATCGTTGCAGCTGGTGTAAACGAAATGCGCTCCGCAGACCGCGGATTCTTGATTATTACGCACTACCAGCGTTTGCTGAACTATGTAAAGCCTGACTTCGTACACGTCATGATGCAAGGTCGTATCGTGAAGTCCGGTGGTCCTGAGCTGGCTGAACGCCTGGAGGCAGAAGGCTATGACTGGATCAAGGAAGAGCTCGGCATCGAGGACGAAACCGTAAACGCCAACGTGTAGGAAGAAGGAGGCAGCAGTGAAATGAGTGTGGATGTACAGCTACGCTTCGATTCCGAGGCGATCACCCAGTACTCCAAAGCTAATCAGGAGCCTGCCTGGTTCCTGGAAAAGCGCCTCGCTGGACTGAAGGCGGCGGGAGAGCTGGCGCTCCCTGCCTTGGAGAAAACGAAGATTGATAAATGGAATACCGCTGATTTCGATCCGTTCCAAACCACTGCAAAAGTGGCGGCGGCAAATGAACTCAGCGACTTGGTAAAAGCACAAATCGATGTCGACAGCGTGAAGAACCTGTTGGTACAAAAAAATGCTTCTACCGTTTTTCAAGCAGTTTCCGAAGAGCTAAAGGCACAAGGCGTTATTTTTACGACTTTTGCTGATGCTCTGCAAGCACATGGCGATCTCGTGCAAAAATATTTGCTGAACGTCATCGCCCTTGATGAGCACAAGCTCACTGCTTTGCATACCGCAGTTGTTAACGGTGGTGTATTCCTCTACGTTCCGAAAAACGTGGAAGTAGATGTTCCACTGCAAGCTGTTTATGAAATCGCAGGCGATCACGCTCTAGTGGCTCCGCATGTTTTGATCGTGGCAGAAGCGAACAGCAAAGTGACCTACGTGGATACGTATGTATCTGGCGAAGGCAAAAACATGGTCGCGAACAGCGTTGTTGAAGTATATGTAGGCGCAGGGGCAACTGTGCAATTCGCATCCGTTCGTTCCCTGTCTGTAGACGTTCATGACTATAGCTTCCGCCGTGCAACGGTTGATCGCGACGGAAAAATGGAATGGATTTTGGGTGAGATGAACGACGGTAATACCGTTGCGAACAACACGACCATCCTTAAAGGTACTGCGTCTACTGCAGAGACCAAATCCATTACGGTAGGGACAGGTTCCCAACGCCAAAACCTCACTTCTCAAGTTACGCATATCGGCACGCATACCGAGTCTGATATGGTGAGCAAGGCTGTTATGACGGATGAAGCAGTGAGTATCTTGAACGGTATTACGAAAATCGAAAAAGGCGCTGAAAAGTCAAACGGTGTACAGGCGGAAAACATCCTGATGCTGAGCGATAAATCTCGCGGTGATGCCAACCCGATCTTGTTGATCGATGAGGATGACGTTAAAGCGGGTCACGCAGCTTCGGTAGGACGTTTCAGTGAAGAGTCGATCTTCTACTTGATGTCTCGTGGTATTACTCGTCAAGGCGCAGAACGTCTGATCATTCTCGGCTTCCTGGATCCAGTTGTCGCTGAGATTCCTGTGGAAGAAGTGAAAAACAGACTCCGTCAGGCGCTTGAAAGGAAGTTAGGCTAATGAACGCCAAGGAGCTTCGGAAATATTTCCCCATCCTTCACCAGGAAGTAAACGGGCATCCACTCGTTTACTTGGACAATGGTGCAACCTCTCAAAAGCCGATTCAGGTTATTGAGGCGATGGATAAATACTACAGGGAGTATAACTCTAATGTGCACCGTGGCGTGCACACCTTGGGTAACATAGCGACAGATGGGTACGAAGGCGCGCGTGAAAAGGTTCGCGCCTTCATCAACGCCCCTGAAGCCGCAGAAATCGTCTTTACGCGTGGTACGACCTCTGCTTGTAATACGGTAGCGTATGGCTATGCTCGCATGTTCCTTAAGCCGGGAGATGAAATCGTGACCACCTTGGTGGAGCATCACGCCAATTTCATTCCATGGCAGCAGGCAGCCAAGGCGACCGGAGCGACTTTTAAGTTCATTCCGCTGGCAGAGGACGGAACCGTTACTCTGGAGGCGGTCAAGGAAACGATTACGGACAATACCAAGATCGTTGCCATTCACCATGTTTCCAACGTATTGGGGGATACTACCCCAATCAAGGAAATTGCCCAAATCGCCCATCAGCATGGCGCACTTGTGTTTGTTGATGGAGCGCAGGGTGCTCCACACAAGAAAATCGACGTCCAGGATTTGGATTGCGATTTTTATACGTTTTCAGCGCATAAGATGGCTGGCCCGACAGGCGTAGGTGTCCTGTACGGCAAGCGTGAGGTGTTGGAGCGTGTGGAGCCGATGGAGTTCGGCGGAGAAATGATCGACTATGTGGATATGTACGATTCCACGTGGAAGGAGCTTCCTTGGAAATTCGAAGGAGGTACACCGATCATCGCAGGAGCTATCGGTTTGGGAGCAGCGATTGACTTTTTGGAAGAGATCGGTATGGACAATATCGAGCGTCATGAAAAACATCTCGTCCAGTACGCGATGGAACAAATGCGCGAGATAGAAGGTCTGAAGATTTACGGCCCACAGCAGGACCGCAGCTGTTTAATTACATTCAACCTGGATACAGTACATCCGCATGACCTGGCGACGGTGCTGGACAGTTACGGAATCGCAGTTCGTGCCGGTTATCACTGCGCACAACCGCTGATGCGTTGGCTGAATGTGACGGCTACCGCTCGGGCAAGCTTCTACCTGTACAACACAGAGGAAGAAGTAGATGTGCTGATCGCGGGCTTGAAGAAGACGAAGGAGTATTTCGGCAATGTCTTCTCTTGATGATTTATACCGCCGCGTCATTATGGATCACTACCAGAAACCGCGCAATCGCGGCAAGCTGGAAGAATCCGACGGACTCATTGTGAATTTGAACAACCCGACCTGTGGCGACAGCATCTCGCTCTCCTTGAAAGTGGAGGATGGCAAGGTGGTTGACGCGAAGTTTCTCGGTGAAGGCTGCTCAATCAGCATGTCATCCGCTTCGATGATGACAGATGCTATCAAAGGCAAGCCAGTAGCAGAAGCACTGGAGCTGTCGCAAAAATTCTCCGATATGATGCAAGGCAAAGAAATCGATGACTCGATTGATCTCGGTGATATCGAAGCCTTGTCTGGCGTAGCCAAGTTCCCAGCGCGAATCAAGTGCGCGACATTGGCTTGGAAAGCATTGGAGCAAGGTGTCAAACAGGCAGAGCAGGAATAGTGATGGGTAAGGGACATGAACATGAAGGAGTGAGCAACGATGGCTGTTAAAGGCCCAGAAATACAAGAGTATCAGTACGGCTTCCACGATAAAGACGTTTCAGTATTCCGTACGAAAAAGGGTTTGACCCGCGAGATCGTCGAAGAAATTTCGAAGATCAAGGATGAGCCAGCGTGGATGCTGGAATTCCGTCTGAAGTCGCTGGACATCTTCAACAGCATGCCGATGCCAAAATGGGGCGGCGATCTGGATGACCTCGATTTTGACAGCATTACCTACTACGTAAAGCCTTCTGAGAAGCAAGGCCGTAGCTGGGATGAGGTGCCAGAAGAAATCAAGGCAACCTTTGACAAGCTGGGTATTCCAGAAGCAGAGCAGAAGTTCCTCGCTGGTGTATCTGCTCAGTATGAATCTGAGGTAGTTTACCACAACATGCAGGAAGACCTGGAAAAACTGGGCGTTCTCTTCTGTGACATGGATTCCGCAGTAAAACTGCATCCAGAAATCGTGAAGGAATACTTCGCGACGGTTATTCCTCCAGCAGATAACAAGTTTTCTGCACTGAACTCGGCAGTATGGTCCGGTGGTTCCTTCATTTACGTACCAAAAGGCGTAAAAGTAGAAACTCCGCTGCAAGCATACTTCCGCATTAACTCCGAGAACATGGGTCAATTCGAGCGTACGCTGATCATCGCCGATGAAGATTCCTTCGTTCACTACGTAGAGGGCTGTACAGCTCCAATCTACAGCACGGACTCCTTGCACTCCGCAGTTGTAGAAATCATCGTAAAAGAACGCGCTCGTTGCCGTTACACCACGATCCAAAACTGGTCCAACAACGTATACAACCTCGTTACCAAACGTGCGGTTGCTTACGCGGATGCGAACATGGAATGGATCGATGGTAACATCGGCTCCAAGCTGACGATGAAATATCCAGCTGTTATCATGAAAGGACCTCGCGCGAAAGGTACCGTTCTTTCCATTGCAGTAGCAGGAAAAGGACAGCACCAAGACGCAGGTGCGAAAATGATTCACCTGGCGCCAGATTGCACATCGACGATCATTTCCAAGTCGATCTCCCGTGATGGCGGAAAAGTAACCTACCGTGGTCTGTCCCAGTTTGGACGCAAATCGGAAGGCTCCAAGTCCAACATCAAGTGCGATACGCTGATTCTGGATAAACTGTCCACGTCCGACACGATCCCGTACAACGAGATCATGAACGACAGCATCACGCTGGAGCACGAAGCGACTGTATCCAAAGTATCCGAGGATCAGCTTTTCTACCTGATGAGCCGCGGCCTGTCGGAAGCAGAAGCAACTGAGATGATCGTAATGGGCTTCATCGAGCCATTCACGAAAGAATTGCCGATGGAATATGCGGTAGAGATGAACCGTCTCATTAAGTTTGAGATGGAAGGTTCTATCGGATAATTGATCATGTGTAAATACGTGTCTGTGGTGACTGATCATGCTTTTATGATTAGTAACCTGGGCACGTATTTTTTTTATGCCTGCCTTAATAGGGAAAACGCATGGGAATATCTGCGTGCAAAGCAACGGAGCTTACTCAATAGCAAGACGGCGGAAAGAAATATGGCATCAGGCATATGGGCAATCATGCCATAAATGTGACGAAGCCCTCCTTCGGAATAACGATCCGGAGGAGGGCTTTTATTACATGCGGAGTCATCCCCATCCACGGAGCATTTTCACTCCGCTCGATGAACGACCTGGTGTTTCAGAATGCTCCTTTTTACGTTCTTAGTCTTGGTAGAGCCATTACGCTAACGGGCAGATTAGTTCAGTAATAACCGAATCGAGGTGGTCATTGCCGGGATCAGATTATCTCGTCGATTCACAGATAGAGAATGACTAATTTGTCTTACAGAAAAATTCCGTTACGAACTCCAAGAATTTTCTAGCTGCTACAGATAAATATCGTGATTCAAGCCAAATGAACTTATAATTACGTTTCATACTGTGGTCATGAATCTTTAATAAAGTGAGTGGAGAGTCAGAGTTTCGTCCGCACTCACCTACAAGAGCGACACCAACGCCGGCCCGGACAAGACTCGCAATAGCAGAAGGCTCATTTACCCTGCATATATATTTAGGATGAATTCCGGCCTCTCCAAAAAAGATATCGTTCAGTGGTTGATAAAATTGCCCCTCATTGTAACCAATGAAAGCTTCAGAAGCAGCTTCTGCCAAAGAAATGCTCTGTCGGTCTGAGAATCGATGGTTAGGAGAAACAGCAAGGTATACTTCTTCCTCCAAGACATGGGAGGAGCATACTCCAGCATTTTGCGTAGGTAACGCTGTGAGACATATGTCCACTTCTCCATTCAGAAGAAGAGGCTCCAATTCCATCATAGAAACCTGGGTTATTCGGAAATCGGTTTTCGGGTATTGGGATAGAAAGTCAGCAAGTGGCCTAGACAAGAGCTCGACGCTCGTAACCGCTAAGTGAACACTGCCCGAATACAACCCAGAAAGTTCTTCAATTTCTTTCCTTCCATCTTCCAATGCGTTTAAAGCAATTTCTACCTTTCGAAGGAACGTTTTACCAAACGTGTTTAATCTAATATTTCTCCCCTGTCGGTCAAAGAGGGGGACACCAAGATCTTCCTCAAGTCGAGCGATTATTTTGCTTAATGCAGGTTGAGCAATTTGCAGTTCTTCGGCTGCTTTGGTCATATGTTGAATTTTAGCGATAGTACGAAAGTAATGTAAATGTGAAGTATCCATGATTACCTCCATTTATATACGATTTAGCATGATACTCATGAAATTTATGCATTAGATATTATTGATATTATGATATAGTATCAGATTTAACAATGAAGTAAGCAATAAAGGGAGGAATTTCTATGGTATACAAAGAAGAGGAACCATTGGAGCATGATCGCGAGCTTATCAAACATGTAGTTAATGAAATGGAGGCAGCGTTTAATCGGCACGATGCAGATGCGTTAGACAGCCATTTCACACAAAACGCCACTTGGGTGAATGTAATGGGTGAAAAGTTGTCGGGTTGGGATGAAATAAATAAAGTGCACAAAATCGTCTTGACAGGTCCTTTAAGTAATTCTTATAGCAAATATACTGTTGACAGCATCTCGTTCATTAATTCGAATGTAGCTGTTGTTCATGTCCGTCAATATTCAACAACTTCCGATGGTAAACGAATTGGCGGAGGGCAAGAAAGCATTGCTATCTACGTAATGGTCAAGGAAACGAATGTTTGGAGGCTAGCAGCAGGACAAAACACACTTCTAAAATCCGTCTAACTAGATATTGTGAGTGAGCTAACGGGGTCGATAGTTCAATAAAAACAGCGGTGAGTTTAAGACTTTATTATCAGGTCTTAAGTCGCCGCTGTTTCATGTATTGGCTTAGACTAATCATACAGTTGAAGAGGAAATTGCCACCGTAGAAAATGGCGTTATTACAGGACATGCAAAAGGAACAACGAAGCTCAAGGTGAAGTACCAAGGAAAAAACATGACGATTTCGGTGAAAGTCACGAAATAAAACAAGAACAAGGCCCTCGGAAAAACCAGGGGCTTTTTGTGCGTGTTCAAACATGTACATTCCCTTCACACAATGATAAAATGTTCGTATATACAAGACAACAACAACGAAGTATGCCTACGTATCCAGGCATGCTTTTTTCGGGCGAGCACAAACCTTTTCACAAAAGCACAGTTGCTCTGCTATGAGCAGGCAGCCGTAGAGGTTTTCATACTTTTTGGAGCGGGGTTGCACATATGATAGTGGTAAAGCAATTAATGGATCATTGCCACCGCTTTTTTGGGAGCATGGGAGAGCTGTATCAATCCGAGGATGCGGATATCCTGATTGCCGTCTATCCGGCTACGCGCAAGCGAGGATGGTGGACGTATGCCACACTTGAGCTGCACAAGATGGGGGCGACGGAGTACCTCGTCTATTCCTATCAGTTTGAGCAGAGAATGATCACGCATTTGGCAAGAGTTGCGGCCCGGGTGATTCAGCAGTGGGAGAGTCAAACTACCCGTATGGAGTCTGGGAGCATCTTTTCGCTCGGGGATACAATCGTGGAAAAATCGGTTTTGAATCATCTGGTACTGACCCCTGCCTACTACGAAGAGGCTGGATTTGAATATTATACAAACGGCAAGGACGTAATCAGGTTCATGATGCTTCATGCAATCGCAGATTCGGAAGCAAGGTTTGTGGAACAATATGGACTTACGGCATTACAGGAATGGTTAGCGCACTCCGGTGTCGATTCCCTGAATGTTACGCGTACGCCTGCCATCTGAGAAGGGAGCGAGCGATATGTCAGCGATTCGCTTGAGAGTCACCGTAGTAGTGGAACACGAAGGGAAAGTCCTCCTCATCCGGGAGCAAACACAACGAGGAGTCTTTTACAACCTGCCAGGAGGAGTCGTCGAGTATTTAGAAGCGATTCCAGATGCAGCGAAAAGAGAAGTGATGGAAGAGACCGGACTACTCGTAGAAATGGATCGATTGATCTGGATCGATGATCGGATTGATCAGGAAGGGAACGGCAAGCATACAGTTGGGGTGGGAGTTCTCGCGAAGCTCATCGGAGACGAGAAGAATCCTACTCCAGGTGGCATTGTTGATGAAGAAATCGAATGGGCTGGCTGGGTTACCCTAGACGAGTGGAAGCAGCTGCCAAACGACCACAAAACACGCCCGGATCAAGTCAAGCAGGCTTTGTCTGATCCGGCTTACCAGCCGATGTACTTGGGAAATATGCTGAGCAAAGCTGAATAAATGAGAAACACCGTCCTATGCGTCAAAACGAAGGGCGGTGTTTTTGTTTTGGCTATCCTTTTTGCTGAATCGTGGCTTTTCTTCCATTGGCAACAGCAATCACGACGATCACAGCTGCAAGTACCGCACCAAGGGTGAATGGCTCAGATAGAAGGAACCACGAAGCGATGATCGATAAAAAGGGTTGAAGGTATTGGACTTGGCTGACTTTGGCTACACCACCGATTGCCAGCCCATGGTACCAGGCAAAAAAACCGAGAAACATGCTCACGGCGCTAACATAGCCAAACCCGATCCAGACGGACCAAGTAGCTTGTTTTAACTCAGCCAAGAGGGGACCTGCGATGGGGAATACGAGAAAAGGAAATGCGAAGATCAACGACCAGCTGATGACCTGCCAACCGCCCATCGTTTTCGAGAGTTCACCGCCGACCGCGTATCCGACCGCCGCACTGATGACTGCGCCGAGCAAAGCGAGATCGGCCCACTGAAGAGCACCAAAGCCAGAGCCGATGGCATAAGCCAAAATCGTGACGCAGGCTACCCCGCTCGATAGCCAATACTTGCGGGCAGGTCGCTCTCCTGTAAAGTAAATCGCTGCTCCTGCTGTTGCCAATGGCAGGAGCGCAATGATGACAGCACCATGGGTAGCAGGTACCCGCTCCATAGCCCACGAGGAGAAAAAAGGGAAGCCAACTACGACACCAGCAGATACGAGAACCAACTGCTTAGTCTGCTGCCAGGTAGGGAATGGGACTCTTTTGATCAGGAGTACGAATGCGGCCAGCACAGCAGCAATCAGGGCACGTCCCAATCCTGCTGAGACAGGAGAGAGAGCAGTTACAACCAATTTCGTTACAGGCAGAGTCAAGCTGAAGCTAAGCACGCCAATAAAGCCATACACCAATCCTATTGTTTCGGTGTGTAACAGGCCGAGGGTGCCCTGTGCAGTGCGTAAATGCTGCTTCTCAACAGGAAGCTGTGTGCTCATATGAATCCCGCCCTTTGCGTGATAGAAGTATCTGTTGTTCCATCTTAGAGGGGGTCAATAGCAAAAGGTAGAGCCAATTGGCAGCAGGAGTGGTAAGCCAATTTGTCGAAAGGGAGAAAAAACATGTGTGGAAGGACGAGCATAGATGGAATGGAAGCCGGATAAAGAAGCGGGAGTGCCCGTCTATTTGCAAATCGCAAAGGAGCTGGAGCAACAAATTGTACTAGGAGTGCTGCCACCCGGTGCGTCTCTTCCACCAGAGAGAGTTTTGGCGCGACGATTCGGCGTTAATCGCGGGACCGTATCGGCAGCGTATGAAGAATTGCGGTCAAAAGGAATTTTACAATCGTGGCAAGGAAGCGGTACATGGGTCAGTCGTGATCTGTGGGGCGTAAAACAAATGCCGAACTGGTTTACCTACACAAATGGCGGAGCCTTCTTGCCGGCCTATCCACTTGCCAAACGCATACAGGATGCGTGCTTCGATTCATCGATCATTAATCTGGCAAAGGCTGAATTGGCTACACCGATGATCCCGTCTTTGACGACGAGGTCGTTGGGAGAAGATAATCAAGTCCGGCTCGAATTAGGGTACGCGCAGCCAAAAGGAGAGCCAGGGTTGCGCGAGACACTGTCTGTGCACTTGCGAGAAAACTACGGAATCTATTCTTCTCCCGATGAAATTTTGGTGACCTCGGGAGCACAGCAGGCATTACATCTCATCACACTTTGTCTCTTGAATCCTGGAGATGCTATTGCGATGGAGGGACCGTCTTATTCGTATTCATTGCCCTTATTCAGCTCAGCGGGTCTGCGATTATTTCGTTTACCGATGGATGAATATGGCATCGTGCCTGAGACTGTCTACGACTTGCAGCGGGAGCATCGGATTCGAATGGTTTTCACGAACCCGACCTATCATAATCCAACCGGGACGATTATGAGTATGGCTCGCCGATCCCAGCTGCTCGATATTTGTCAGGAGCTGCGTTTGCCGCTGGTGGAGGACGACGCGTACGGCGCGCTAACATTGGCGGGAAGCCCTAGACCTCCCAGACCGATCAAAGCCATCGACAAGACGGGTGCTGTCTTGTACGTCGGTAGCCTCTCCAAAACGATTGCACCAGGCTTGCGAATCGGTTGGCTGGTCGGACCGAGATCAGTCGTAGAGAGACTAGCCGATGCCAAGCAGCAAATGGATTTTGGCACGAGTAGCGTCTCTCAGCAATTAGCGCGGCAATTTTTAGAGCGGGAGAGCTGGAACAATCAGATGGAGCGAATGTCTCATTACTTGTTTGAGCAGCAACAAGCGATGCGTCGTGCCTTACAGAAATACCTTACTGATTACGCCGTATGGAATGAGCCTGATGGCAGCTTTCACATTTGGTGTCGTTTGCATGCCCCGAGGGACGAAAAGGAATTGCTGGATGATGCGATCAGGGAAGGGGTCGTTTTTACGCCTGGCAGCGTTTATGGAGCGGAAGCGGGCTGGCTACGATTGACCTATTCGTGGGAAAGCATAGGGAACATCGAGGAAGGAATTCGCCGTCTAAAAAGAGTGATTCAACAGGAAAAATGATGATTCATGGGATTATTTCCTTATTTATGAAACTATTTTCCATTTTACTCGTATGCACTATAGAGGCATTTTTAGAAAGGGGTGACAGTCGTGGGCGTACTTGAAACCGTCTACATGGTCTGCCTTGTACTTGGTCTAATTTACACCCTCCTCTCGCTGTTGTTTGGCGATACGGTCTCGGATTGGCTGGGACATCTGCATCTGCCTTTTGCACAGCCCATTTTGCTGGTCAGCGGCATGACTGCTTTTGGGGGAGCCGGGTATTTGCTATCTCGGTATACTTCTCTTGGCGCAATTGTCGTATTGATGCTGGCTGTGGTCATTGGCGCAGCATTGGCTCTCGCGTCGTTCTTCCTCTGGGTAAAGCCGATGAGCCGTGCAGAAAACTCCACCAGCTATTCCATGAGCCAGTTGGGAGGGAAGCTGGGGGAAGTAGGAACGACGATACCAGCAAAAGGACTTGGAGAGGTATTGCTGCCGATGATTAGCGGAACCACCTATCATATGGCGGCGAGTCTTGAGGGCCAGATCATCCCGCAAGGAACCCGTGTCGTCGTGGTCGAGGTGCGTGACCATGTCTTGTATGTGATCCCCTTTTATACTGATTCAAGCGAAGGAGATGAGAAGTGATGTTAGATCCCGGTATTTTGACGATAGTGGGTGTTGTCGTCGCAGTCTTTCTCGTTTTGGGTATTGCCTTTTGGGCGCGTTACAAGACAGTTGGTGCAGATGAAGCGATGATCGTGACGGGTAGCTATCTCGGCTCAAAAAACGTGCTCAGCGACGAATCCGGACGCAAAATGAAGATCGTCCGCGGAGGCGGTGCATTTATCCTCCCTATTTTTCAACAGGCGAATTTTCTGAGTCTTCTGTCTCACAAGCTGGATGTATCGACCCCAGAGGTGTACACCGAGCAGGGCGTTCCTGTTATGGCAGATGGCGTAGCGATCATTAAGGTAGGCGGTTCGATTGAAGACATCGCGACCGCAGCCGAGCAATTTATGGGCAAGACAGACGAGGCGCTGCGCGGAGAGGCACAGGAAGTACTCGAAGGTTACTTGCGTGCGATTCTCGGCAGTATGACCGTAGAAGAAATTTACAAAAATCGTGAACGCTTTGCGCAAGAGGTGCAAGCCGTAGCGACCAAGGACTTGAAGAAAATGGGTCTGTCAGTCGTCAGCTTCACGATCAAGGATGTCCGCGACAAAAACGGATATTTAGCCGCTCTCGGAATTCCGCAAATTGCGGCAGTAAAGCGGGACGCGACCATCTCACAGGCTGATGCAGACAAGGAAGCGCGGATCAAGCAGGCACAGGCAGAGGAAGAGGCGCGCAAGGCTGAGCTGCTCAAGGAAACGAACATTGCCGAAGCAGAGAAGGAAAAAGAGCTGAAGGTAGCGGCGTTTAAGCAAGAGCAGGACAAAGCGAAGGCGAGCGCGGACCAAGCCTACAAGCTGCAAGAGGCTGTCGCCAAGCAGCAGGTAACCGAAGAGGAAATGAAAGTCGATCTCGTCCGCAAGCAGAAGGAAATCGAGCTGGAGGAGAAAGAAATTCTACGCCGCGAAAGACAGTATGATGCGGAAGTGAAGAAAAAGGCCGACGCCGACCGCTACTCTGTAGAGCAAGCAGCAGAAGCGGAAAAAGCGAAAAAATTGAGAGAAGCAGACGCGATCAAATACCGAATCGAAGCAGAGGCAAAGGCAAATGCCGAGCAGAAGCGTCTGGAAGGCTTGGCGATTGCCGAGGCCGAAAAAGCAAAAGGTAGTGCTGAGGCTGAGGTAACGCGACTCAAGCTGGAAGCCGAAGCAGAAGGGAAAGAGAAGCTGGCTGAAGCATTTGAAAAATTCGGTCATGCGGCTGTACTCGACATTATTGCGAAGATGCTTCCTGAGCTGGCAGAGAAAATTGCGGAGCCTATGAAGGCGATCGACAAGGTTACGATCGTGGACGCGGGCGGCGGTCAGGGAGATGGCGTCAATCGTCTAAGCGGGAATGTCACGAAGCTGATGGCACAGCTGCCTGAAATGCTGAAAGATGTATCCGGTTTGGATATGAACAAAATGATCACAGACTTTATGCAAAAGGGCGGGGCTGCGACTACGACTACGACTACGCAGCAACAGCCCGTACCCGTAAAAGTTCAGGTAGAGACTGATTTAGATAACGAAAAGCAATAACGAAAAAGTGCCCCTTTTAGTGCGAGGGGCACTTTTTCTTCGTAAGACGAGTGCTAATCAAGGGTAGTCTACCTGCTTCGCATGGCCGTAGTTCCTCATCAATTCGCTAACCGTTACGAACTTATACCCTCTCTTTTTTAACTCGGGTAATATTTGCTCGAGCGCCTGTACGGTCTGTCGACGATCCCCTCCGTAATCATGAAAAAGCACGATGTCTCCATTCCGAGCATTGTTTAAAACTTTGTTGACGATTTTTTTTACGCCAGGATCGGTCCAATCACGTGTATCTTGATGCCAAGACCACATGATCACCAGAAAACCGGCTTGTTTAGCGGTATGGACGACAGTCTCGTTATAAAATCCCCCGGGAGGACGGAACAAGGTGGGCAGTACGCCTGTTGCGGATTGAATGATTTCCTGCGTTTTTTGGACCTCTTCCAACAATCTGTTCGCCGATAGTTTTCGGATATCTGGATGATTGTAAGTGTGGTTCGCAATCTCGTGCTGATCATCAGCAAGTGATTTGACGATTTCCGGGTACTCGCTCACACGATTGCCTACGACAAAGAAGGTAGACCTCGCCTGATACTGTTTCAGCAGTGCTGCGATCTGAGGAGTGTATACCTGATGAGGACCATCGTCAAAGGTAAGGGCAATCACCTTGCTTTCTGTCGGCACTTCCCAAACAATATCTCCTCTTGTCTCGTAATACTCGCGATTTTTTTCCCGAAGGGCATAGGCTGCTTCACTAAAGGAAGGAGCAAGAATGATAGCCAGCAAAAGTGGGAAAAAGAGGATATGCTTTTTCATTTGTTCACCTCGCTGCCAGAGACTTTCGTGTTAGTAACCTACGTGACTATGTACATACCGTTACTATGCGCCAATTCTTAATGGTTATCCCTTTTTGTCTTTGTGGAAAAGACACTTGTTCTTTTTGTGTGGATAAATTAAGCTAGTAACAGCGAATTGACTTGGAAATAGCGTTGAATATACGACGAGGATTCAGATGGAGGAAGAGAACATGAAGGTAGCGAAGTTTGGTGGAACATCACTGGCAAATGCCGAGCAAATAAAAAAAGTAGGTCAAATCGTCCTGGCGGATCGTGACAGACGAGTTATCGTGGTATCGGCACCTGGTAAACGACACAAGGAGGACACGAAGGTTACGGATTTGCTTATCGCATATGCTGAGCGATTTTTGGCTGGGGAACCAACAGAGGAAGCGAAAACAGCTATTTTCTTGCGGTATCAGGAAATTGTGGCTGGTCTCGGCCTATCGGAGGAGGTTGGTCAAGCCATCGAATCTGAGCTCGGGGAGGTTCTCGCAAACAAAGCAGGCTTGTCCTCTGAAAGATTCATGGATGCGGTAAAAGCAGCGGGAGAGGATACATGCGCCAAAATCGTCGCTCGTTATTTGCAGAGCTTGGGCGAGGTGGCAACCTACGTCAATCCGAAAGAGGCAGGAATGCTTGTAACGGATGAAGCCAGCAATGCCCATATATTGCCCGAAGCGTATGCCCAATTAGCGAAATTGCGAGAAAAGGAGGGAATTGTTATATTCCCTGGCTTCTTCGGCTATTCGCTGAGTGGCGATCTGGTTACTTTTTCACGCGGTGGCTCAGATATTACGGGATCGATTCTGGCTGCGGCTGTTAAGGCAGAGGTATACGAGAACTTTACGGATGTCGATTCGGTATATGTGGTCAATCCGAACCTGATTGCTGACCCGAAAAAGGTAACAGAGATCACGTACCGAGAGATGAGGGAGCTGTCCTACTCCGGTTTTAGTGTGTTCCATGAAGAAGCGTTGATTCCAGCGTATCAAGCGGACATCCCTGTCTGCATCAAAAATACAAACAATCCGTCTGCGCCTGGGACGATGATTGTAGCCGAGCGTCCATCTGCGACAAATAGAGTGTCTGGTATTGCCAGTGACGGCGGGTTTTGCAGCATTTATGTCAGCAAGTATTTAATGAACCGCGAAATTGGCTTTGGGCGCAAGCTGCTGCAAATTCTTGAGGAAGAAGAGCTATCGTATGAGCATACTCCATCCGGCATTGATAACATTTCTGTCATCCTTCGCGAACGCGATCTCACCATAGAAAAGGAGCAGCGAATTGTGGAGCGTATACGCCGAGAGCTGTTGGCTGACGACGTCGCTGTTGCGCACAGTCTCGCACTCGTCATGATTGTCGGGGAAGGCATGCGTCAATCGGTAGGGACAACAGCGAGAGCCACTACTGCATTGGCTGCCGCGAAAATCAATCTGGAAATGATCAATCAGGGATCATCTGAAGTAAGTATGATGTTCGGAGTAAATGCTGAGGAGGCAGACCGAGCCGTAATTGCCTTGTATCAAGAGTTTTTTGGAGCAGAAGAGCAATTGGTTGCCGCATCATCTCCTGCAGCTTCTGTCAGCGTGTAATCTCGTGCTTCAAATGAACAGTGATGCTCGTCCTGCACCCATTGATAGACACGCCATTCTGGTTGCTCGGTTGCGAGTCCCACGATCCAATAGCTGAGCATGGGGTAGTGCCAGCCCGCTATGTCACGTGCCGAGGGGATTGGTGGCGTATGGGGGTGTGTATGCAAGACACCGAGCCATTGAAGCTTGTGCTTGCGTATGTGCTGCAAGGCTTGAAGAAACGCAGTGCCATCCCAGGCAAACACGTGTTTATCGGATGATACGGGCATCGGTACACAGGTCGTAATCGTTGCTCCACGTCCTGCGAGCAGCGCCGAATACTCATAAGGAAACGCCTCTTGTGCTTCGGCCAGGAGGCGTTTCGCTACTTTTTTCGTCAGGAATATTTTGTTATCCTTATTCGCAAAGGGTTCACCCAACCAGTCAGGATTTTTCATGCGGGCTCTTCCGTCCTTTTTCTATATTCAATATTCGACCATGGTTTGGAGGTTAGCATTCGATGACGACGATACAAGTGGGAGTTTGCGGCTGGGGTGATCAGCACGAATTGTACGTGCAAGGTGTGCGCAGTCGGGACAAGCTGTCCGTCTACGCCAGTCATTTTCCCATTGTAGAGGTGGATAGTTCTTTTTATGCTATTTTACCACAGCGAAATTACGAATCGTGGGTGCGGGATACACCTGAGCGATTTGGCTTTATCGTCAAGCCTCATCAGGGGATGACGGGACATCAACGGGGAGAGGCAACGGGAAGCCGTCGGGAATTGTTTCGGCAGTTTGAGGAGAGTATTCAGCCTGTCGTGGAGGCTGGTAAGCTCAAGGCGCTGTTATTTCAGTTTCCGCCGTGGTTTGATTGTACCCGAGAGCATGTCCAGTATGTGACGGCTTGCCGCCAAGCGATGAGCGCGTATCCGTTTGCAGTTGAGTTTCGGCATCAGAGCTGGTTTGAATCACGCTATGCGGAGCGTACTCTGGACTTTCTGCGCAAGATGGATGCGATACATGTCGTATGCGATGAACCGCAAGTAGGAAAAGGCTCGGTTCCGATCGTTCCTGCGGTAACACATCCTTCCTTGTCTTTGGTCCGTTTTCATGGTCGCAACAAAGCAGGCTGGAGAGATCCCGGAGAGGGACAAAATTGGCGGGACGTCCGTTATTTATATCGATACAATGAGACTGAGCTTGCGGAGTGGGTTGGACACATCAGACAGCTCGAACGGGAAGCGGATGAAGTCTGCATTTTGTTCAACAATAACTCTGGAGGAGATGCAGCAGCGAATGCGAAGCAGTTTTCGGACATGCTTGGGCTTGCTCCCACTGGTCTGAATCCGCGCCAGATGGACCTGTTCTCCACGTAAGCTAGAAAGAAGGGGAGTTCATGCTAGTAGCAATTGCCATCTTATTTGTCATCATCGGAGTGGTGGCAGGGGTCATTGGCAGTATCGCTGGGCTGGGTGGTGGAATTTTTTTCGTGCCTGCTCTCTTATTTTTGGCGAACTGGTACATGCCCGGATCGATGAACCCGCAGGTAGCGGCGGCGACTTCGCTGATCGTGATTGCGGTCACAGCCCTTTCCTCCTCCCTTTCCTATATCAAGCAAAAAAAAGTGGACATGCAAAGTGCCCTGCTCTTTATTATCGGGAGTGCACCCGGTGCTATTGTGGGTGTGTACCTTAATACATTACTAGCAGTGGAGGGCTTTACGCTGCTGTTTGGCTTGTTTCAGCTCTGCATGTTTGTCGTATTGATGGTCAAAGACAAAATTCAGCCACGAAGGATTGAGTGGGAAGTTCAACGCCATTTTGTCGACAACGAAGGAAAAGAATATGTGTATGGGTATAGCAAATGGACTGTCATTACGCTCGCCTTTTTCGTAGGGATTACCTCCTCGCTGTTTGGCGTGGGTGGCGGCATTCTGATGGTTCCAGCTATGATCATTTTGTTTCGCTTCCCGCCCCACATCGCCACGGCTACGTCGATGCTGGTCATTTTTTTCTCGGCGGTGGTTGGATCGATCACGAATATTTTCCACGAAAACATACATTGGCTCTATGCAGCGATGCTTGCGCCGGGGGCATGGGCAGGCGGCAAGCTAGGGGCGATTGCTGCCAGTAAAATGAAGGGGCGTACCATCGTACTGTTTTTGCGTGTTCTGATAGTAGGGATTGCCATACAAATGATCGGAGAAGCGATTTTTGGATAAAGAGATAGCGGGAGGGGAAAGTCGTGGCTGACACCTGTACCTTGCACATTTTGCACACGAATGATTTGCATAGCCATTTCGAGACGATGCCGCGGATTGCGACCTGCCTGAGAATGCACCGAGAGGAGTGGGAGGGCAGGGGAGAGCATGTGCTAACGGTCGATATTGGCGACCATATGGATCGAATGGATATCCGCTCGGAAGCGAGCTTCGGGAAAACGAACGTCGAGATCATGAACCGAAGCGGGGTTCAATTCGCGACGATTGGAAACAACGAAGGCATCACACTCCCCAAAGACAAGCTGAATGAGCTATACACGGAAGCGCGCTTCACGATCGTAACTGGCAATCTGTTTGAGCAAACAACAAAATCTGTTCCGGCTTGGGCTGTACCATACGCCATTCATACCGTGGGCGAGCTGCGATTAGCGATCTTGGGCATGACGATTCCTTTTGGACCCTCCTATGAAAGTATGGGATGGGAGATCAAGGAGCCCATTCCCATCCTGCGTGAGCAGATTGCGACACTGCGCGCTGCTGTGGATGTTATCATTTTGATTTCGCATCTTGGCTATCAGACAGATTGTTTACTAGCCAATGAAGTTGAGGGGCTGGATATCATTTTGGGCGGACATTCCCATCGGACTCTGCCAGACGGAGAACGAGTGGGCGGCACCTTGATTACACAAGCTGGGCGATTTGGCGAGTATGTCGGCCATGTACAGCTCGTCTGGAACCGGACACGCAAGAAGATCGCAGACGTGCACGCAGAGCTTTTTCATACAGAACAGTATCAGGCAGACGAACCATTGAGCCAGTTCATTGATAGTGAAAAAGTATGGGCGGAGCAACGTTTGTTTCAGCCAATTGTTCAATTGGAGCAAGAGATGCACATAGGCTGGACAGAGGAGACCCCCTACGGCTCCTTTATTGCAGCGAGCATTCGCAAATGGACGGGGGCTGAGATCGGCATGGCCAATGGAGGGCTATTGCTTGCTGAATTGCCGCGGGGCAGCTTGTCTTTTGCCGATTTGCTGCACAGTATGCCGCACCCGATCAATGCCTGCGCGGTCACGATTACTGGTGCGCAGCTCACGACTGTTCTGGAGCAAGCCATTCAACCGGAAATGGTTCATCGGGAGCTGCGAGGGTACGGCTTTCGGGGGAAAATAGAGGGCTGGATGTGCGTGGACGGATTGCACATCCGCTACAGCGAGGATGATCATCCGCAAATTATCCAGATCGAAGTAAATGGGCAACCACTTGAGCGAGAGCGGCTGTATCGAGTTGGAACGATCGACATGTTCATGTACAACCGCATGTTTCCTGATTTGCTGCTCGGCAGTGAGGTTACGTTTTTCTTGCCGGAGATGCTGCGTGAAGTGCTCGCCACCACGATCAAGGATCAGCAGATGCTGCAAAATGCTTTTCTTCCTCGCTGGGAGAAGGTATCGCCATCGTCAAAAAACCAATCGTAGAGACCGGGATTTCGGGAATGCTATCGAAAAACGGGAGGAGACGAGCGATGCGGTTCATTGATGAAGTATACGAGCTGTACAAAGGACATTTTAACGGTGACGAAGAGGACATTACAGCTGTCGTCGTAGGCATCCTCGCTGAGCAGTCTCGGGATGATTTACTGGACTTGGTCGAGGAAATGGACGGGGAAGAGCTGTTTCACATGCTCGCTACTTACATGATTGAAGTGATGAAACGAAAGGTCGCGATGGAGGATGAACGCTTTCCGACCAACATGATGCATTAAGAATAAGATCCAGGAACTACCTATTGGAGACCTCACACTTCTCTTCTGGATGTCATAGGATGGTAACGCCAACAGACAGGAGAGAAAAGGAGGAATCTTGATGGTCGAGGTAGTGCCCATCCACTTTCCAGAAGGTACGGCTATTGCTGTCACCGTACGCTTGCCCAAGACGACGTTATTGGCTGTAACGACCGATCATGGCTACATCATGTGCGGCGCGCTGGATGTAGGGCTCTTGAACGAGCGCCTGGCGGCAAGAGAAATTCTTGCTGGTCGGGCGGTTGGGGTCAAGACCATTCAGGAATTGCTGGATGCGCCGCTAGAGTCTGTGACGACTACAGCGGAACAGAAGGGAATTACGGCTGGCATGATCGGTCGGGATGCTGTTGTGAAAATGCTGTAACCAATAGGAGCCTTCGCCTATACAAAAAACCTTTGTCCCATGACAAAGGTTTTTTTGACGTATCAGAAAGTATAAATTTGAGGGGTATAAGAGCCCCCCTGCCCGCTCCGAAGAGATTAGCGGGGAAACGCAAAAGTGGCAGCCGCTAGGTCTGGAAATATTCTTCTCTGGCGTAACTGACTCCATTTTTCCATTCTTTTAAAAACCGAATAACTAGGAAAGCTCGTACGTGTTGGACTACTTTGGACGCGGATTTCAGTGCAACGAAGGTTACGCCAAAGGCTTGAGGCATTGTGAAGATCATCCTTCAGTCTATACTGTTAAGGATGGTCTTCTTAGGTTTAGAAGGTATCGATGAACGAACAAAGCTGGTGAGAAGAAAAAGCACAGGGCTCGTAGACCTTGACAACGCCTGCCCAGTCGGAACTTCCAAAAGGGGACCACGCTTGTCGAACACTTCTTCCTTGAGAAACTTCCGCCCGTAGGGTGGCTTTGGCTCGACGGTCCCCTTTTGGAAGTGGAGACGGCCAGGGAATCCCCCTGCTGGCGTGTCAGAGTCGAAGAGAACTGTGCTTTTTCTTCTCCTCCACTATGTTGACTCAATTCAGAAGGACCTCTATAGGTCTTTCTTAGTCGTTGTACGTTCTGTTTACCAACGCGCAGACTGTTCCTCACAAATTCCGATTTTGCTTAGAACCGCAATTGTTTTGCCATCAGCGGTCGAGATCGTTCCGTCATAACGGCCGATGAATTGAAGCAGCGTGGTTCGCACCAATGCAAAATTTTTGTGCTCGGTTCGAGCATAGAGCGGAGTAAAGGTGAGGCGCACGGCTGTCGATTCCTCACTCGTAAGCTCCCAAGGGAGCATCCGGTTGTCAGGATCGTAGGAGAAACGAATTTGTTCACTCAGCTTGTAGAGGACACCGTCGATCATGAGACCATTCTCCGTCATGCCCGTTCCGTCCGTCCAGCCTCTGCCAAAGTTAAAGCCAGCCACGCCCTCCTCGTGCCGAAATGAGCAGCTAGTCCAGTTCCAGCGCGTGTGATAAGGCCAAACCCCACGTCCATAATCCAAACTGGCAAACGCATTCTGCCGATCGAGCTGATAGGCTTTCCCGTTATAGCGGATCGTGCCGCTGACAGGCCGGGCTGTTTGCTTCGATGTAAACTGAAAACGGTCCGCACTCCACGGAATCACGACATTCAAGGACTCACTTGGTGGATCAATTACGATGCCGAGCGACAGCGTTTTATCACCAGGACAAATGGCAGTCGCTTCTACGCTCGTTCCATTTGTTCCAGGTTGAAAGGAGACAGAGAGCTTGCGACTCGCAAAATGGCAGGGCTCCTCAACGGTTGCGCCAAGTCGAATCCCGGCGCCAAAGGGGACGGTTACGGCACTATCGGCAGTTTCACCTGTCGTCAAATCAATAAAATGAACAAAGACAATACCGGCGTAATCGAGATTGACCATGGCAATCGACATCGCGCATTCAGGAGCGGTGATAAACCAAAAATTCCATTTTTTCCGGCGTAGCCAATGTCCACTAAATTGGCAATCGTGCAACGGATAACGGGACCAGCCAATCGCTTCAGGCAGCAAGCGGCCATCTTGATCGCATAATGAGATTGGCTGGGTCAACTCTTTTTCGATAAGCGGCATGCTGATCAACTCCTTTGCAAACAACGATTTTATCTTACGAAGTAACCGAGTGTCTCTCCCCGGTAGACATGAGAAGATAAACTAGAAAAAATTTCATGTAGAATCAAGTCGAATCACGCTATAATAGGGATACCCTGAGGAAAGGCGAAGGAAAGGAAATGCGACTGAAATCCATTCAAAAATGCCAGCCGGGTGACAAACTGGCTCGTTCCATCTATACAGAGAATGGAACGATTCTCGTTGGGGCCGGAGTAGAACTTACCCAACGTATGATAGCTCGACTCAAAAACCAAAACGTGAACAGTCTCTACATTCAAGACAAGCGTACGGATGATATCATCGTGGAGACAGTCATTTCCGAAAATACTCGTAGACAAGCAATGTCTATGATACATGATACATTCCGCACCGTTCACCAAGTCCCGGACAAATGGCAGCAGCTTTTTTCGGACAAGGGTTTGGGACGTAGGCTGCGTGATGTCATGAAAGCCGTAGCAGATGAATTGAATAGCTGTGATTCAGCGATGAACTTATTGGCAGACGCCTGCGCCTTCGACAACTATATTTTCACACACTCCTTTAACGTTGCCTTGTATAGCACAGCTCTCGCCATAAATACCGGCTGTTCGGAAAAAGATGTGCTGGAGATTAGTATCGGTGGCATGCTCCATGACATCGGAAAAGTACATATTCCAGACAACATCTTGAAAAAGCCGGGCCGACTTACTCAAGAAGAATTTGAAATCATGAAAAGACACACAGAGATCGGATTTGAGATGCTGCGTCGGCAAGACGACATCCCGCTGCTTGCCGCCCACTGTGCTTTTCAGCATCATGAGCGCTGGGATGGCTCCGGTTATCCGCGGCATCTGAAAAAGGAAGAGATTCATCCGTTTGGCCGCTTAATGGCAGTTGCCGATGTATTCGATGCTCTGACGTCGCATCGGGTATATCGACGCGGGATGCTTCCACATGAAGCGATGGAGGTGCTCTATTCCGGTTCAGGCAAGCTGTTTGATCAAATGTATGTGGAGGCTTTGCGCAATACGATTGCCCTCTACCCGGTGGGATTGACCGTCACACTGAACAATGGTGTTTCCGGTGTGGTCGTCGACTCGAACAAAGGGATGCCGAGCCGTCCGATCATCAGAGTCCTGGTTGATGAAACGGGTCAGGATGTCGAACAGCCATATGAGTGTGACTTGTCTAAAATGCTGACGCTCATGATCATTGCCTGTGGCGATTTAGTATAATTACAGCCAGTCCTTCTTTTTGAAAATGAAAAACATCGTCGTGCCAATGGCAGCCATACATCCGAGGACGATGTAGTAGCCATACGGTGAACGCAGCTCAGGCATGACATCAAAGTTCATTCCGTAGATTCCCGTCACGATCGTAAGTGGCATAAATATCGTCGTCAAGGCTGTGAAGACACGCATAATATCGTTGGCTCTGCCAGCAAGAGCAGCTTGATACGCTTCGCGCAAGTTTCCGATGAGGTCGCGAAAAGCTTCAAAGCTTTCTACAATTTTGCTAGCATCCTCAACAATATCGCCAAAGTACTTCCGCAGGTAAGGTTGAATAAGCGGGAGTTCTTTTTTATGTAAGGCGTCAATCAAATCCCGCTGAGGAACGAGCATTTTGCGGGCGTACAAGATTTCGCTGCGTAGCCCGATAATTTGATCAAGATGAGATTTACGCGTGTGCATCAATATTTGTTCTTCCAGGTCTTCAATCAGTTCCTCGATTTTCTCCGTCACATCAAAATAACGATCCACAATTTGATCAACCAAATAGTAAAGAAAAGCATCGGGACGATTGACTTCCTTTTCCCGGATGATCGATAGCATGGAGGTGAATTCGGGTGCCTCCTGCTTCGTTACGGTAATGATGGTACTGCTGCCCAGAAAAATATTGATCTCGCGCAAGAAAATATCATGATTGTGGAAGGTAATGCCATTGATCACCATAAAGTAATGGTCATCGTAATTTTGCAGCTTGGGCCGCTGTTCTTCCTCGTCTATGCAGTCCTCGACAGCCAGATGATGCAGTCCGAACAGCGGCTGTAAAATATCCAAATCGAATGGGGTAGCATGAATCCAGTAAAATCCGTTAACAGGAGGAGTAGCTGCCTCTTCGATGTCTTCTATTTCAGTGATGATTCCGTTTTGTACGAGTCTGATCTTCATGATCGATTCTCCTGCAAGTGGATTCGGTAGCAGCGGGTAGACGGGGCAAAATCTGTGTGAGAATCAGTTCATAAGCAGAGCGAAGCGCTCGGCGGCTAGGGGGAGCCTGTGATGCACGATGTTGTTTGGGCGTCGTCATGCTAGTTCGCCTCCTTGAAGAAAAACTCGGCATTGCCTCACCCTAAATGTATGAACGTCAACTTGTCTTTTTTCTCGCTGCTGCCAGCTGTGATAAATCTCTTGATTCGTGCTCATGTGTATCACGAAGGCCAAGAGAGGCAATGTAATGCATGGCTCCTGCGACATCTGCTGCGGTTACCGGCTGATAGGCACGTAACGGTCCAATCCAGAGGAACGAGAGGGATTGTGATAGCTTCGCACCGAGCTCTTCAGATCGACGATTTTCCTGTCGCGGACCAAGTAAAAGGGAAGGGCGGAAAATATGCAGACAGGAAAGCTTTAACTCGTGCAGCGCTTCCTCCAGCTCACCTTTTACACGATTATAGAAAAAGACGGATCGGCTATTTGCGCCGATTGCTGTGATGATAAGAAACTGGCTGGCTCCTTCTTCTTTTGCCAAACGCGCAATTTCTAGCGGGTATTGATAATCTACTTTGCGAAACGCTTCGCGACTCCCTGCTTTTTTCATAGTCGTCCCCAAGCAGCAGAACACATCTGCTCCTTCTAAAAACACTCGACAATCTCCCAACTGATGAAAGTCCATGACAACGGTCTGCAAGCGAGGATGCACAATGGAGAGCTCGCTTCGTACAACAGCGATGATTTGTCCATATGCTTCATCTTCCAAGAGAAGTCGCAATAACTCACTGCCGACGAGTCCGGTTGCTCCAAATAATACCGCTCGTTTCATCCTGTAGTGTTCCTCACTTTCTTACGATCCATCTCTCTTATTTTACCGTTTTGGACGGTTTGACCAAAGCCATTTTTTGCATACTACGGATAGGTTGAACATGAGAAAAGGTGGATGTATAGATATGTGGATGTGGACAAGCAAAAGGGTAGGCATGATAGGCTGTATCGTATGGATGCTGGCAGTGTGGGGACAGGCGGCTTTTGCCTTGGACACGAGAGATGATCAGCCTCCTCCAGCGGTTTTCGAGGAAATTCAAATCAAACGGGAGGATGTGACGGGGGATGGTCGACGGGATATCGTTACTTTGCTAGGAAAGAGATTTGCGGCTGACAGCCCTTACTTCGAACGGTTAAAAATCATGGTTCAAGACCCGGCAGCCAAAAAAACAACCTTTTTCACAACACCGTACGGCGCTTATCAGCCGGAGATGTTCTTTTGCGATTTTACCGGAAGCGGTGTACAGCAGATATTGCTTCAGGCGCCGACAGGAGGCAGTGGAGGGACCTCCGAGTTTTATTTATTCGCAGATAAAGACAATAAGCCAACGATTCTGCCTGTTCCGCAGCCATTGACGATTACTGGCTCCTATCAGGACGATTACAAAGTACCCTTGACGATCAAGGAGACGGGGCAGACCGTCGTTCTCGATTTGTCCGATCGCAAAAAAATATATGAAGAGAATGGCGTATACAAGAATGGGAAGCTGGTTTCGCCAGTAGAGGTCATGCCCAATACGTTTAGCGTACTTACGCCCATCGATGAAAACCGGGATGGCATCTGTGAATTAAAAGGGGAACAGCGGGTAAGTGGTGTTGCCAATGCGGATACGATTGCCTATGTGGAATCGTACTGGAAGTGGGACAAGACAAGCTGGAAGCTGCAACGGGCAGTGGTGAGAAAAGCTGAAATGTAGGCGGCTGCTGGTCTTATACAAACCGCCCGCGATAAGGTGGGCGGTTTACACTCGTTTGTAAAGGGGTATATAATTGAAAGGATATTCCAGAGTTTTATGTACTCGGATAAAAGGAGTTCAGGCTATGAGCACATGTCCGTTTTCCACCTTTTTTGGATTGAAAGGGAAAGGAAAAAGCGAATCTTTTTTTCAGGGGGTGAAGGAAAAGGGAGAAGTGCAAATTGAAGGGAAGAGCACTCTCGCGAAACAACTGGCGTTGATCAACCTGACCGAGGAAGACTTGGCCATTGTCAAAGCACTTCAGCCCCTTATCATTCAAAATATTGACGCTATTGTTGATTATTTTTATGCTGGGATTGAAAACGAACCACTTTTGATGAAAATTGTAAGCCAAAACAGCACGATTGAACGGTTGAAACTAACGCTGAACCGCCATATTTCCGAGATGTTTAGCGGTCGAATCGATAGCGCTTACATTGAACAGCGCAGTCGAATTGCCGTTATCCATATGCGAATTGGCTTGGAACCGAAATGGTACATGAGTGCGTTCCAAAACATGTTGGTCTCCTTGATCGATCTCTTGCAAAAAAACATCGCAGACAAGGCAGAGTTCGTACAAGCCCTCACGGCAGTTACGAAGATTCTCAGCATCGAACAGCAAATCGTGCTGGAGGAATACGAAAACGAGCACGAAATGGCGCGACGGGCGGAACAAGATAAAAAGGACGAGCTGCGAGTCATCCTCACCAATTCTGCGCATGAACTGGCAGCGGTCTCCGAAGAAAACAGCGCGTCTGTCGAGCAATTGACAGAGCAGTCGAGAGAAGTGCTTCGTTTTGCCGAGAATGGGACAGGCTTTTCAACTAAAGCACAAGACCTGTCACGGGAAGGTAAAGAAAAGCTGGAAAAACAACAGGAGCAAATGGGCTTGATCCAAAGCAGCGTCAAGCAAATCGCGGAAGAAATGAACGCGATGGAAGCAAATGCTGAAAAAATTCAGGGAATTGTCGATGTGGTCACGGCAATAGCTGAGCAGACGAATCTCTTGGCGTTAAATGCCGCGATTGAAGCAGCACGTGCTGGCGAGCAGGGACGTGGATTTGCCGTCGTAGCCGATGAGGTACGCAAGCTGGCGGAGCAGACCAAAAAGTCGGTATTCGGTGTGCGTGAGCTGATCGAGAAGACGAACCAGCAAACAGTGGTCCTCTCGTCTGTCGTTGTAGAAATCCAGGCGCTTGTTCAGTCAAGCACCACGGTAGTAAACGAGACGAATGCCTTTTTTGAAGGAATCATGAGTGCAGTCTCAGACAGCAAGGAACAGAGCTCACGGATTCAGCGGGAGCTGGAAAACTTCTTCAAGGTCATGGAGGATATGAACCAAGCGGTGGCACAAGTAGCCAGTTCTGCGGATGAGCTATCAGAAATAACAGAAAACCTGTAAAAAAACAGCACATCCACTCGCTATGCAAGCGATGTACTGTTTTTTGTATGTTCAGACTATATTAAGTAGCAGGTTGAAACAGGCGATATTGGCGCGAATTACGCAAAGGAGGACTGTAAACGTTTACGGAAATAACGGGATGATGCCCATTATTGCGGATGGCGTGAATTTCTCCAGGTTCTACAAAATAGCTTTCACCTGTGCCAACATGAGTCGTTTGTGCAAGTTGAACTTCATCTTCATTATCTGTTTGGACATAAATAAAATTCGTTAGCGTGCCTGAGACAATCCACTCCCAACCGAAAGAGTCACCGTGATTATGAGGGACTGAGCCTTCGTTTGCGGGCAGATGGATCAAGACAACTTCTACATGTGGCGTGGCGAATAAAACTTTGCGGCCATAGGGTAGGTTTTGTGGCTCAGGGATGTATGGATCGAGTTGTTCTAGGCAAGGAGACAGTGAAACAAGAGCCTGTCTAAGCTGTGCAGGAGTAGGGAAAACAAGGTCGCCAAATGCTTGTTCCAGTTGTTTCAGATTCATGCAGGACCTCCCGAACTAAAGTCATACTCACTACATCCATATGATCAAAACCAAAGAGCAGTGATAAATGATGCGGGGACGGCTCCTGTCGATGTTTGTCGAGAATATGAGCTTGTTTCAGAAAAAGGAATTATTTACTATTATAATCACGTTGTAAGTGAAGAGTCGTTTGTTTGTTCAGGGGACGCTTTCGAATAAAGAGCGCCCCTTTTGTTTTGTATAGACTTAGGATTATTTGGGGGATTTGTAAATGAAGAGGAAGATGTGGCTGCTAGCAAAAGGCATGCTCACGATCATGTTCACAGTTGGAGCATCACAAGGGGCATTTGCACAAGGAAGCGTCCCGGTTGTCTCAAAGACTTCGTACGCATCGATCGTGGAAGCGGATATTCCGGGGGTAGTAGCGCGTGTTTCTGCGAGTGTGGTGGCGATCGTAGGGAAGCCGGAAGGGAATGGGAGCGATAGAGATAACCGTTTTAATCTCGCTCACGGGACCGGTGTCATTGTAAAAGCAGACGGCTGGATATTGACGAACGCCCATGTCGTCAAGGATATGCGCAATCTCACAGTCATTACGGTAGACGGCAAGCAATACGCGGGAACCGTTACGAATATGGATGAAGAGAGTGACCTGGCTCTGGTAAAAATTAATGCGACAGGCTTGCAGCCAGCCAAATTCGCGACCAATTACGCCATCCGTGTAGGGGAGCCAGTCATTGCAATCGGGACACCGATTTCCGTTTCATTACGCAACTCAGCCACGATGGGCATTATTAGTGGAGCGGATCGTTCGGTCAGCTCGACATATCGTCTGATACAGACAGATGCTTCCATCAATCCGGGAAATAGCGGTGGACCACTTGTTAATGTAAAAGGCGAGGTCGTCGGGATTAATTCGATGAAATTCGTTTCAGTAGGAATCGATAATCTTAGCTTTGCGATCCCTGCCGATACAGCGCAATACGTCATGAACCACTTTTTTACGTATGGCAAAGTAAATCGACCATACTGGGGCGCAGAATTGGAGGAGAGCTGGGCTGCTGTGGTTGGACTACCGACGAAAGAGCCTTTGCGTATTACAAGGATCGATGCGGGCTCTCCGGCGGCAAAGGCAGGCTTTCAAGTAGGTGATGTCATTTATTCCATCAACCAGGCTCCGTTCAACACTTTGGTTGAATTCAATGAACTGCTCAAGAAATATTTGCCAGGACAAACGGTGGAGCTCATGGTGCAGTCTGGCGGCGATATGGTGAAACGCAAGGTACAATTTACGAAGCAGCCATAGAGAAGTGCGGAAAAATGATGAAATGGGGAGTAGGCAATGGTCAAGAAAGATTGGAAAATGATATGTGCTATAACAGCGTTGACTGTCTCGTTGGCAGGGACTCAGGTAGCTTGGGCCAACACAACATCTGAGCAAAACGTAGTGGTCAAACTCAAACTAAACACGAGCAGTGCGAAGGTGAATGGTGTGGATATCCCTGTCGAGGAGCCATACTTCTCACAAGGAACGACGATGGTCCCACTCAGTTTGTTGACCTCTGCATTTGGAGTTACGCTGCAATATGACAATGAGACGCAGCTGATTGAGCTCATTTACAAAACAAAGAGCGTGAAGCTCAAGTCCGGCAGCAAGGAAGTGTGGATCAATGGCAAGGCAGTGACCTTGACTGCATCGCCTGAGACGAAAAACGGCAAAACAATGGTGCCGCTTACGCTCATTACGCAAGGTTTGGGTCTCACGATTGCCGTCGATGCCAAGACGAGCGACGTGAGCATCATGGGTACGAAGCAGGCAGATGCACCCCAGAAGGACAGCTCGCTTGACAGCGATGTGGGCAAAACCATGATCGGAGACAGCTACTACGGCTGGTCAATGAAATACCCTACGGGGATGATTCAGGAAAATCAAAGCTTCCAGGGAAATTACGTCCTGTTCAAGGATGCCAAGGAAGCGTCCTATTGGCTCGAAATTTACATCGAGACAAACCAACCGGAGAATCTGTCTGGCAGTGGACTGTTGACTCGTTTGACTGACTCGACGGAAAATTCGATCCTGTCCAAAGAGTTTATCGCGAATGACAAACAGCCGTATGCGCGTCTGACTACGAAGTCTTCTGATGGCAGTATGAATGAAGAACGTGCCTATCAAAAAGGGAGCAATATTTATTACGTGACGCTGTCGATCGCAAAAGAAGCCGACTTCCGCAATCCAGCGAAGTACGGCACCTACAAAAGCTTGCTGGACAGCTTCACCTTGGACTTCCCGGCTGGTGATAAGTCGGTGAAAGATTTGTCTACCGTGGAAGGGAACTACCGCTGGTACACCAACGATGATTTTGCATTGAAAGTAAAAGTCCCTGCTGAGTGGACGCCGGATTACAGTAATGACATGTATTTCACAAGCGATGAAGGCACGGAATGGATGCAGATCAAGATTACGTCTAAGGAAAAAGACCTTACACTCGATGATTGGGTCAAAGACCATGAGAAGCGGAACAGGGAAGAAACAAATGAAAATTATATAAAGATCAACCCGGAGGTGGGTTCTTCCACAATTGCTGGTGAGGCAGCAAAGGAACAGGAATACAGCTACCTGGATGGAGGCACCTGGTACACGGAACAAAGCCTGTTTTTTGTGAAAGGCAATTATAAATATTGGATTTCTATCGGGTATAAGAAGGACCAGCCATCAGAGGAAGTAGCTGACCTCACGCGGACGGTCAAGCAGTCCCTTTCGATTGATCCAGCGAAAATGAATCCGTCCCTCGGTGAAATTACGGATGATGATCGAATCGACAAGAATAAGACGGTTATCATCAAAGACAAGGATGCAACGTTTTCCTTGGAGCTTCCGGAGTATTGGCAGGAATCTCGGGAAGCAGATGGAGGACGGTCTTATCAATTTCGTGGTGGAGATTTTAATTTTGCGAGCGGACCCGGCAATTTGAATGAAGTGAAGAATATCTTTATCGAAGCCATCGAGAGTAACAAGACACTGAATTATACGTTCAAAGAAAACAAAGAGACAACGTTGGCAGGGAACCCCGCACACAAGTTGCTTGTTCAGGGAACCGATGGGGGTACACGCTTTGAGAGGACCGTTTACTTCGTTCAAAAAGGAAATAAGACGTTTACCATGTATTGGACGCTAGCGGAATTCGCCAAAACAAAAGTGATGGAAGAGCGTATTCAAAAAGTAGTGGATTCTTTCAAATTTACGAAATAGCGAATATAGCGAGGAGGAACGGCTGTCACAAAGGCAGCCGTTTTTTCGTGTCGACAGAAACCAACAGACCAACTATCATGAAAGTGCGGCAGCATATGTCGTACAGGAAGATTTGGGGAAGCGCCCCCGTCAGAATGTTTTGCAAAAATAAGGCCTTTATTTACTTTCGTTCATGAGGAGGCATGCGCATGTCAACTGCCATAATCAGTGTACGCACCCACTAGAGGGGGGCGTTGATTCAAACCACCTGGTATTCTCGGGAGGTTTGAACACAGATGAATAAGAAATGGTATTTGTATGTCAATGCGTTGTCATCCTTGGGTTCGCGGATGAATTTGATCGCTTGCAGCGCATTGATTTTCACATTTGAACATAGTGCGTATTGGATGACCGCTTTTTTCGTCGCCAGGCAGCTGGGTGGGATGCTATTTAGTCCTTTGGCTGGGATGCTGGCTGATCGAATGGACAGGAGACGTACCATGATCGCGAGTGACTTGGGAGCAGGTCTTGCTATTCTCGCCATCGCTTTTTTTCCGACTCCGTATGTCTTGATCGCAGCAGCTTTTCTTAATGGGATGCTGTATACGCTGTTTCACATTAGTTTTCAGGCTTCCTTGCCACAAATATTCGGGAGCGAGCAGTTGGTTCAGATCAATGGACGGAAGGTAAGGCTGGAGTCGCTGGTAGGCATCGTCGGCTTTTTGCTGGGAGGATGGCTGACGGATCACTTCGGCTATACGATTGTGATCGTCTGTGATGCCGCGACCTTTCTTTTCTCGGCATGGATCTTGACGAGACTCCATTGGGCAGCGCATACTGCATCATCTGACACGAGTGCCCAGGTCTCATCTGCGAGCGGCTTTCGTGCCACCCTTCGATATTTGTGCGCTACACCTGTTCTCCTAACCATTAGCCTGTTAGCTTTTCTCGTATCGATCAGCACTTCCTCGTATAATTACGGGTTGCCTTTTTTGGCCGATCAACTAAGTGGAAGTAACGCCACCTTGCACGGATTGATGTGGACGGCGATGAGCGTTGGGGGGTTGATCGGCGCGTATTTGGCATCTCGTTTGCGGGTGAAGCTGGTGAGCAGGATGCTCATTGCTTATGTAGTTTTTGCGATAGTGATCGTCTTTGCATTCGCGGTATCCGATGCTGTTGTCGTGCTATTGCTGCTGACTTTTGCGGGGCTTTTTACCAGTGCTGCCCAGGTTTATGAGAGTACGTTATTGCAGCAAGCCAAGAATGAGCTGCGTGGCAAGGTGATGGGCGTCCAGGGACTCTTGAGTCGAAGTGGGTATTTCGTCGGTTTTCTCATCGCTCCGTTCATGACGGGTGCTTTCACTTTATTTGGCATGATGGTACTTGCACAGTTGTTGTTTGTCACAGGACTGATCGGATTTGGCTTGTTTCTCATGAGGCGTAGTCTTTTTTCCACCTTCTAACCATAGGATGTACCAGTTGGGAGGTGTCGGGATTGGCTGTATTTCGACCCCGTCGGCGTTGGCGGAACCCGCTTTCTCGTACGAAAGCGTTTTTGATCGCACTGGTGATTATGTTCTTCTTAACGATTCAGACGCTTGTGTTTTTGCAAAATCGGCTGGAGCCTACGCTCTTGATCCTGGCTACCCAAAAAGCGGAGCAATTGGCGAAGGAAGCGATAACAGATGCTGTAACCAAGCGGATTTCCCAACAGGGCGTCGACTTCAACCAGATTGTCAAAATCGAGAAGAACAACGAGGGGCAGATTCAGGCGTATCAGTTCAACTTCAAGGAATATGCAAGAATCGTGGGCGAGACAACAGCGAGAGTCCAGAACAAGCTCCAAGAGTTTGAGGAAGAAAAAGTAGACCGCACGATCCCGCTCGGCTTGGCAACCGGGAACTCCTTTTTGGCGTCGATGGGTCCGAATCTGCCAGTAACTTTCGTGCCCATTGGCTCGGTTAAGACCAAGCTGGAGACAGAACTGAAGGAAGCGGGCATCAACATGGTGCTGGCAACGGTTTATATTTTCGTGGAAGTCGATCTGCGTATCGTCATCCCATTTGCGACCGAGGAGCAGACGGTGACGACGAAAATCCCGATCACCCATTCCTTGATCATTGGCGATGTACCGACGTATCTGTACAACAACCCGGAAGGCAAGCCGGATGTGCCACGTGCCCCGATGGAAACACCGAACAGTACTCCCTAATGGATAAACAGGAAAAAGCGGCAGCCCGTTGCTGTCGCTTTTTTCATGAAGTCTTTTATGAAAGCAGGCGGGAAAGCCCCCGATCGTTTTTTCCGGTACCCGTCGGATGAAAGACCTTCCTGCACAACTCAATACTTTCACGACGAATCCCCTTTAAAGACTCACCCAAAATCGATTTCGCTCTCGTCTCGGAATACACATCCGCCGTATCGAACGTGGTGATTCCAGCGTCTAACGCAGCATGTACGCACGCTTACGCTGTGGTGTCATCTACTTGTGCACCGTGAGTGATCCAGTTTCCGAATGCAATCTCGCTTACGGACAAGCCGCTTTTGCCAAGTTTCCGATACTCGATGAAGTCCTTCCTCCTTCCCAATATACAACCGATTATAACGAGCGTAATTAAATAGATCAAATATATAAAATCATCATGATTCATATGAAAATCATATTACTTAAACCAATTCGTATGGATTGACCAAGGTTTGTTAATTATTCACATTTTCTACCATCATTTGCCGCTATGATGAAAGTTGGATGTGATACCTATGAAGAAACAAGCGAAAATCCTTTTTCTCATCTTGTTAGCGGCAGGAACGCTTTTCGATTGGTCCAGCAGTCTGCATAAACAGGACGTCGATCTTTACACGATAGGAATTGTGATTGCCAATGAGGATAGAAAAGATAAAGTAGCGGGATTGAAGGCAGGATTGCAATCGTTAGGTCTCGGTAAAGGAGCACGCGTTCAGTATGTGCCAGTATATTTGAATACGGCTCAGACTCTTGAAGAGGAGCGCTCTCTTGTCCAGAGCTTGATCTCAAAAAAGCCGGATGTAATCGTAACGACAGGGGCGCACGAGACCTTGTTGACTCAAAAGGCGACATCGACGGTTCCCATTGTTTTTATTGGTGTCGCCTCAATGGTAGAGCTGCCACTTGTTGAGACCGAGGGAACGGTTAGGTGTGGCATCAGCAATGGCCAAATGAATGTGATTGGGAAAAGACTGGAGCTGACAACTCGTTTGTTGCCTGATGCCAAGCGCATTCTGATCATTGCCGATTCTCATGCTCCTACGACAGAGCAAGCCATCGCAGAAGCACGATCGGCTGCTTCCTTGCTGAGAATTCACTTGCAGGTGAAGCAGGTTTTTTCCCCAAAAGAATTGGAGCAATTGCTCAGTAGTCTCACTCCAGGAGAATACGACGCCATGCTTCCTTTACCCAGCTATGTTCTGGAAGACGCGATTACCGATTGCATGCCTCTTTTGTTCGAGAAGCAATTGTTTGTCATGGGCGCATACCCCGAGCAGGTGAAAGCTGGTTTACATGCCGCTTATGGCGTTTCCTTTCATGCACAAGGCATGCAGGCTCGCTCATATGGTGGCTCGGGTGTTGGATGGCGTTCCTCCTACAGCTCTGTCAATCGAATGGCCGGATGACGTGCGGCTAACGGTCAATGCCTCTTCCCTGTCCAAGCTTCCGATTACCGTAACAGACCAACAGTGGTCACTGGCACAAGAATGGTATGGAGTGAAGAACAAATGAGGTGGAGCATCATACCGCGCATCAGTAGACTGAAGACAAAAATGCTCCTTTTTGGCCTGTGCATGTCCATCATCCCTTTTCTGATTCTTGGTTATATCAATTTGCATACCAGCAAATAAAAGGTTCGAGAAGAGGTAGACAGAGCCAATCAGATCTACGTGGAAAATACGTTAGCGCAGCTAGATATGCTTTTTTTACATACGTCCCAATCCATGCAAGTCGTTCAGCAGCGTTTCCGCAATGAGCGCCCTGGCGATGATGATGCTTATTTTTTGATGAATACATTATTGAAAACCTCGCTTTACATGGAGGAGGTCGCGCTTTTTAATCAGGATGGAGAGCCGCAGTATTTACTGAATCGCTGGAAACACCAAAGGCAGGACACACCAAGGGACAACCAACTTCTTCTCACCATACAGTCGGGAAAACCATACATCGGAAGCATTGTCCGATCAGAGGAAGGAAAGCTGCTGGTAACGGTCGCGATCCCTCATGTATCTGCCAAAGGTGTCAAAGGCGGCATGTACGCAAAGCTCAATGTAAAACAGCTGCTCGAACAAGTCACACTGCGGGCTCGATATGAAAACGAGGCCTATTTGTTTGTCACAGATGGGAAAAGCGACAGGTTTGCCGATCCGTTTATGCTCGGCAAACCTTCTGATGGCTCTTTGACCTATTACGAACAAGCGGTTCCTCCCGCTTGGACACTACCAGCTCGAACGGACAAGCCTGTTATCCGCACGTATCAAGCTTCGAATGGCGATCTCATGGTCAACTATGCCATGCGGTCCTCTGTCACACATTGGGTCATTATGCTGGAACAGTCGAGCCAAACGGCATTTGCGGCCTTTTCAAAATTAGAACAGTCTCTGCTGCTTACGACCTTATTCATTGCCCTTCTCGTTTTGGGAATTAGCATTGTGTTTTCTGTTTCGTTTAGTCGGTTGATGGAAAAGATCGAATCCGCAGTGCAAAAAATCGCAAATGGCGACTTATCCGTACGAATACCAGTGACGACCTCAGATGAAATTGGCAGGTTAGCAGCGTCCTGCAATGAAATGGCACAAAGTCTGGAGATGAAGACCAATCAGCTTCTCGAAGAAAAAAAACGGCTTGATCTTGTCGTCAGTGGCATGGGGATGGGGTTGATTCTCGTAGATGAATCCTTTCGCATTCGCTGGATTAACCAAACAGCGTCAGGGTGGTTCCAGGATGCTTCTTATCTCCTGGGGAAAGACTGCCATCAAACGATTGGTCAGCAATTCAGTTCATGCAGTAGTTGCATGCTCCGAACGCGACAAATGGTGAGTAAAAAGCAGACCGACCTTACTTCCTCCAGAGTCGATCAGGATGGACGTGTCCGTTTTTATCGACATCAGGTTTTCCCTCTGCATCCCGAGAAAGTGTCGTCTGCTTTTCTAGAGGTCATCGAGGACATCACGGAGAAGCGAGAGCTGGGAGCCGCAATTACACAAGCAGACAAGCTCCCTGCGATTGGACTCTTGGCGTCGGGCATCGCCCATGAAATCAATAATCCATTAGGCATTCTGTCGTTGTATGGACAAGACCTGCGAGACCGGCTAGTGGACGAGGATATACGAGAGTTGCAGGACACAGGAGAGCTTACCCAGTACTTGGACACGATGGACAAACAAATTAACCGTTGTAAGGAGATTACGACCCGATTGCTGCACTTTTCGGGGAAATCACCACTTACCACAGAAAAAGCAGATATTCATCGATCAGCTATTGGTTGCCAATGAACCTTAAGAGCGGATTCCACCGCATCTGGAACAGCCCCTTTTCTTTTTGCTTATATACTACTTGGTGAGATCGATACTTTAATACTTGAGAAATATTTATATATTAATGGATTTACTGTAAAAAAATGGTATTGTATACTTAGGTGGTAAAACTATAAAAATTAAGGAAGGTAAATGGGAATGAACAAAAAAACTAAACTGTTTTCGGTAGCCACAGCCACAATTTTGGGTACTTCTCTTGTAACTTCTGGCGGAATACATGCAAATGCAATATCGAATCCGAATACTAGTAATATTCAAGCAGGCTACTATTACATCAATGGAATGGAGTATCAAGTACCAAACAGCGAGATTTATAACTTCGTAAATGAAAATAGAATCACAAATTTGCCGCATGATACTTCAAATATCTCAACTTCATCAAATAAAGGGGATGCGCGTAAAGTAAAACCCACAGCGGGGTGTGATCAAGGTGAATGGGTATTTACAGCAAAAAGAACAGCAAGTGGCTTCAAGCTGGGAGATTCCGGTACGAGAGTAATTAATAAAACCAGTAAAGATTTGACTGAAACATCGAAATTAAGTTCAAGTACAACGATTTCAGGTAAAGTAACTGGATCAGGCAAATGGAATTGGGGTGTAATCGAAGCGACAGCAGGCTTCGAAATAGGAGGTAGCGTAACATGGACGACAGAAGAGTCAACTACAATTACAGTAAGCCCTGGTGAGTGGGGATGGATTGATTATGGTGCTTATACGGAGACCTGGGAAGGAGATCATTACTATGTAACCCCCACTTGCAAAATTCAAGACAAAAAGAGAATTAAGGTAATAGGTCCAAAATACAAAGCCAAACTAGCAAGAACTGAAAAATTCTAATAACTGCTAAGAAGGAGAAGAGCTGAGAATGAGAAATATACTCCTAATACCTGTATTACTCCTAGCTGTATGTAGCCTCTTATTAGGGTGCCAGGAAGATAATCTGAAGGATCAGAACGATAAAGTGCTGCCTAATAATACTGCAGCTCCTAAACCGGAGAATCATGCATCAAAAGAAGTGGAGTGGGTTAAGGTTGTTGAACCACCTCAAAATGTCTCTTCTCCTTCCGAAGCTGTTGTCCATCAATACGAGGTTGGATTTAAAGATGGAACAAAAGAATTACCTAAGAAAGATTCGGTCATTTTTGAAACGACTCTTGGGCAAAAAAGTGTAGTGGCTATTCGTTCACCAGAGGGAAAAAACAATTTTGCTATATTTTTGTATGAACATGTTCCCTCAGAGAGCTGGGGGGTTTATGGACTTGTACGGTTGCTGGGGAATACAGAGTTTGCAGATAAGGAGGGTTTACCATTACCTTTCGAAAAGTTCAATGCAACAAAAATGAGTATTCCAGAAAAAGAAGTGAATGTTTGGGTGTTTGCAAACGAAAAAGAGATCGTTACGATTACCGTATATAAACGCTTCCCGTTTGCACCTAGTTCTGATCGCGAAACGATCTTTCAAAAAAATGGGAACGAAGCATATGTAGGTAAGGATCATTTGAAAAATAGCTATTTGTATTACTTTGATACCGAAAAGACGATTGTTGTTTCTGGTAATGTAGCCAAGCAGAATGTTATCAATGTGGCAAATTCTTTACCTCCTGTTACTTCTGCCTTGTTTCCTAGCCCGAAGAAAAAGGAACAATAAAGCAGGCCTTCCAACGAGCTAAGCCAGAGGGATGTGCCGCGTGCACAGTTCGATTGGCAGGATAATCCATGGTGTATGGAGAAAAGCGACAGTGTAGAGCTGTCGTTTTTCTTTTTTGCCAATGAATGTAGGAGGATTCGAAATGCTGATCAAATGGATTACGTGTAAAGTAACGGAAAGTCAGAAGCAATCGTTTTCCCTAGCACAAGAGAAATGGAGGCCTTTAGAGGGAATAGAAGGCTTCCTGGGACAAGTAGGAGGCTGGAATCAGCATCAGCCGTTGGAAGCGTGTATCCTTACTTTTTGGGAGGGCATGGACCACTATCAATCTTTCATGGAGAAGGATCACGATCCGATTTTTCATCAGACAGGACAGAGTCAGTCGTACGAAGCCATATCTGTACAGCTTTTCTCGACGATCACCGACATGGATGAACGAAACATCTTGGATGCAATTGACTCCGGTCAAATTCTTCGCGTAGCAAATACAAAAGAAATAGACGGGATGACGGAAAGCGATGGAATGCTGGTAGGAGTCGTTGGTCAAAGTCTGAAAAGCAGTGAACAGTATGTGACGGTGTCTCTATGGAAAAATGAACAGCTGTCACTGCCGAGAGCTCATACAGCTGTGCTTGAACCGACATGGCGTGTTGTGAAAAGAGGTCGCCAATCATGAGCAGAAGCTTTCAAAAAGGCATTATTTTCGATATGGACAATACCTTGCTGCAATCCAGAATCAACTTTTCAGAAATGAAGCGGACTATTTTTCAACTGTGGGCGGACAATGGGATCGTTCCTTCTACACTCGATTGGCAAAATCACACGGCATCGCAGCTCATTGAGATCGGGCGAAAAGCAGAGCGGATGACGAGAGAGCTGGAGCAAGCGATGTGGGATGCGGTAACCGCGATCGAGAAGGAAGGGATGCATGGCGCTGTTTTGGAGCAGCATGCAGTAGAAGTGCTAGAGCAGTTGAAAAACAGCTACCAGCTGTACATCCTGACCAACAACGCCTACGCAGCGGCAGAGGAGGCGTTGAACGAGACGGGAATCGCCTCCTACTTTGATGAAATCGTAGCACGCGAACAGATGACGACCTTGAAGCCATCTCCATCGGGCATTCACTATATTCGCAGCCGCAAGCCGGAATGGCCTGTATCAGCTTGGACGATGATCGGGGATTCGTGGATCGATGGAAAAGCGGCCTGCGACGGACAAGTCGCTTTTATTGCCTATCAAGCAAACGAGCTGGACATGGAGCGCAATGGCGTAGTGCCTAAGGCGTACATAACCGATTTGAAAGAGCTCTTGGTGGTCCTTGAGGAGTGCGAGCAGAGCTAAAAGTGCCGTTCTCCAATAAATGATCACAGACAATTGCGGAAAGTGTGCTATACTTTGCATAACTGAATACCAGCCTTCAGGGTAGGGTGCAATTCCCGACCGGCGGTAATGACGAACGCACGTCTGAGCCCGCGACTCGCTATCGAAAGTAGTTGATAGCGACTGACTTGGTGCAAATCCAAGGCCGACGGTACAGTCCGGATGGGAGAAGGTATTTGGAATAGCCTTATCAGCTGTTTTTTCGAAAAACGGTTGGAGCAAGGCTTCTTTCTCAACGCCCTGAGTATATCATTCACGGGCGTTTTTGTTTTTCATAAAACTTCATAGCGACAATCTTCAGGGCAAGGTGCAATTCCTGACCGGCGGTAATGACGAACGTACGTCTGAGCCCGCGACTCGCTGACCACGCATGGAAGCGACTGATCTGGTGAAAGTCCAGAGCCGACGGTACAGTCCGGATGAAAGAAGATTTTTGTGCTTTCTTCATTTGTTTTTTTGAACGTATAGGAATTTATAAAATAAATTCCGGAGCGTATGAAAACTTTCCGCTAAAACGCGGTCGCTCCCCCTCGAAGAGGCCTTGGTAGAGGTTTTCTTAAAAACGGATGAGGTAAGGCTTCTTTCCCTATGCCCTGAAACGCTTTGAGGTTTCGAGGGCTTTTTGCGTTGTGCTTGGCTGGAATCAGGAACAGAAAGGAGTGCGGTATGGAACAGGACAGCAAGTACATGGACTTGGCGCTGGAACTGGCACGATCGGCACGAGGTCAAACCAGCCCGAATCCGATGGTCGGAGCTGTGATTGTGAAGGATGGAACCATCGTTGGAATGGGGGCGCATCTGTGTGCAGGAGAACCCCATGCTGAGGTGCACGCTCTGCGGATGGCCGGGGAAAAAGCGCAAGATGCGACCGTGTACGTGACACTGGAGCCTTGCAGTCACTACGGAAAAACACCTCCGTGTGCAGAGGCGTTGATTGCAGCTGAAGTACGTCGTGTCGTTGTAGCGACGCTCGACCCGAATCCATTGGTAGCTGGACGAGGAGTGGAGTTGCTGCGGGCAGCAGGAATGGAAGTGTTGGTGGGTGTGGGAGAAGAGGAAGCGAAGGCGCTCAATGAAGTCTTTTTCCATTTCATCCAGACAAGACGTCCATTTGTGACGGTAAAGACAGCCAGCACATTAGACGGGAAAATCGCTTCGTCCACTGGACACAGTCGGTGGATCACCGGAGCAGAGGCTCGGGCAGAGGTGCATGAACTGCGCAGGCAGCACGATGCGATCCTGGTTGGGGTTGGGACGATTCTCGCGGATGACCCACTGTTGACCGCACGACATGAAGAGCAACGTTTTGGAAAGCAGCCAGTTCGAGTGATTTTGGACAGCCATTTACGGACTCCGCTGGATGCCCGTGTCGTCCAGAATGCAGATGCGCAGACATGGATCTTTACGACAGATGCTGCTCCAAGCGAAAAGCAGGAGCGGCTTACGGAAAGAGGAGTAAAGGTCATCACAACGGAAGCGCCGATTCGTGTAGAAAAGGTGCTGGATACGCTGGGAGAACTGGGGATCACCTCGTTGCTAGTGGAAGGCGGACAGGAAGTAAACGGCTCCTTTTTGCAGGCGAGAGCCATTCAAAAGGTCGTGAGCCATATCGCACTAAAGCTCATCGGGGGAAGCAGCGCGCCCTCGCCATTCGGTGGGAAAGGCTTTGCGACGATGGGAGAAGCTGTACAGCTGACAAATGTCACGATCACTCCAATCGGAAAAGGGGATGTACAGATCGTCGGGTACCCGCAATGGGAGGGTCAGACGTAGCCAGATGAGGAGGAGAGAGCATGTTCACGGGACTAGTCGAAGAAGTGGGCGTATTGGAATCGATTCAAGGGAACGAGCAAGCGAGTCGACTGATCATCCGTGCACAGCAGGTGCTAGAAGGGGTGAAGATCGGAGATAGCATCGCGGTCAACGGCATTTGCCTTACCGTTACCTCTTATACGAATCGTCAGTTTAGCGTCGATGTGATGCCGCAGACGATGAACAAGACGAGCTTGCGTCAATTACGCAGTGGTCAGCGGGTCAATCTGGAGAGAGCGATGCGTCTGGGTGATCGTTTTGGTGGACATATCGTCTCCGGACATGTGGATGGGACTGGCACGGTTGTGTCACGAGAGGTGAATGCGAATGCCGTATTGTTTCAGATCGAAGCCAGTTCGCAGCTGTTGAAGTACGTCATTGCCCGTGGATCGATTTGCATAGATGGCATCAGTTTGACGGTGGTGGACGTGGAGAACAGCCGTTTTACCGTTTCGATCATTCCACATACGCTGGCGAATACGAGTCTAGCAGACAGACGACCAGGGGATATGGTCAATCTCGAAGCAGATGTCATCGGCAAATATGTAGAGCGTCTGTTAGGCTACCACAACCATGTCGGTAACCAAAAATCTGATGGACTAAGTCTAGCCTTTTTGCAGGAAAACGGCTTCGTGTAATGAGGAGGGGAAAAGGATGTTTCATCGCATAGAAGAAGCATTGGAAGATTTGCGTCTGGGGAAGGCAGTCATCGTGGTAGATGATGAAGATCGGGAAAACGAAGGGGATTTTGTCTGCATGGCCGAAGCGGCTACACCAGAAATGATCAACTTCATGGTCACACATGGCAGAGGACTCGTTTGCGTACCTGTTACGGAGGAGCACGCTGCTCGTTTGCAGCTCAGCCCGATGGTGAATGCCAATACGGACAAGCAAGGGACTGCTTTTACTGTGTCCATTGATGAAAGGAGTACCCACACAGGGATATCCGCCCAAGAACGTTCCCTGACCGTGTTGGCGATGCTCGATGATCATAAGACGGCAGAAGATTTCCGCAGACCGGGACACATCTTTCCGTTGATCGCCAAGCCGGGTGGTGTATTGCGCAGAGCGGGACATACGGAGGCGGCAGTCGATTTGGCTCGCATGGCCGGGGGCATTCCGGCGGGAGTTATTTGCGAAATCATGAACGAAGACGGCTCGATGGCACGTCTGCCGCAATTGGTAGAAATCGCACGCCGCTTCGATCTCAAGCTGATTACAATTGCGGACCTGATTGCGTATCGGATGCGCACAGAGTCTTTCGTGAAACGGGAAATAGAAGTGCAGCTCCCGACCGCCTACGGTGATTTTCGTATCGCGGCTTATACGAACGAGCTGGATGGCAAAGAGCATGTGGCTCTCATTAAGGGAGAGATCGAGCCTGATGAGCCGATTCTTGTTCGCGTGCACTCGGAGTGCTTGACCGGAGATATTTTTGGCTCCCATCGCTGCGACTGCGGGCCGCAGCTGCACGCTGCATTGGAGCAGATGGAAGCGCATGGACGCGGCGTTTTATTATATATGCGCCAGGAGGGCAGAGGGATCGGCTTGATTAATAAGCTGCGTGCCTACAAGCTGCAGGAGGAAGGCTTGGACACCGTTGAGGCCAATGAAAGGCTTGGATTCGCCGCCGATCTGCGAGATTACGGTATCGGCGCGCAAATTTTGCGAGATTTAGGGGTACAGCACATGCGGCTTTTGACTAACAACCCACGAAAAATCCGCGGTCTCACTGGATATGGTCTAAAAGTAGAAGAGCGGGTGCCGCTTCAAATGCCTGAGCATCTGCACAACAAACGTTACCTATCGACAAAACAAGAGAAGCTGGGTCACCTGCTTCATCTACACGGATAAAAGGAGAGGGAATAAGCAATGAGAACATTCGAGGGACATTTGGTTGGAACGGGTTTGCGTGTTGGGATTGTGGCTGGACGCTTTAACGAATTGATCGTGAGCAAGCTGGTGGGAGGCGCTCTCGATGCCTTGAAGCGCCATGGCGTGGAGGAAGAGCATGTCGATGTGGCATGGGTGCCGGGAGCATTTGAAATACCGTTGATCGCGAAAAAAATGGCGGAATCCGGTCGCTATGATGCGGTTGTTACGTTGGGGGCTGTCATTCGCGGGTCGACTCCGCACTTCGATTACGTCTGCAATGAGACAGCCAAAGGTGTCGCGGCCCTATCGCTTTCGACCGGAATTCCTGTTATTTTTGGCGTACTGACTACAGACAATATCGAGCAAGCCATCGAGCGCGCAGGAACCAAGGCAGGGAACAAAGGGTGGGAAGCAGCAGCGGCAGCGATTGAAATGGCCAATTTATCCAAGCAATTTGCGTAACCAATTCATATGAATCGTTCAATCATTTGGCGGGGGCTTCGGCTCCCGTTTTCTATTTTTTTGGATAAAATCGCCACGGACAGGTCAAAGTAAGAAAGATTTTCCTGAAAAAAAGGGGGGATCTAGCCTGAGGCCGACTGATTGGTGGAGAGCGCAAGTAGAGGCAATAAAAGCAAAGCGGCGCACCGATTCGGGGCAAGCGCGGCGAAGTGAACAAGTTACGCCAGAGATGGTGAAACAGCGCATGCAAAACGTGGATGACCTCAGCAGCTTGTCATTGAAGATGAATGACGAGGAGGTACACGTTTTTTTTCTCGATACGCTCGTGGATGTGTCCCAAATATATGAGACGGTATTTCTTCCGTTGCAGCGTTCCGATGGTAGAGACCCGATGCAGGCGCTCCCTTTCTCACAGGAATGTCGCCTTGACGATATGGAGACGTTGATAAGTAACTTGCTTCGCGGTCATACCATCTTGTTTTTCCTCGAAAGGAATCTCATTCTGCATGTGAATACATTTCAGGTCGCACATCGTTCCATTACGAAGTCAGAGACGGAGGCGACCGTCCTTGGACCGCAAGACTCCTTTGTTGAGATGCTGGAGATCAATTTGTCTTTGATCAGGAGAAGACTCGCTACGCCTCATCTGAAAATATCGAGCTACACGATTGGCACCGTGACGCAGAACAAGGTAGCTGTCATTTATTTGGACAATATCGCGAATGCGGAAAATGTGGAACGCGTGAAAAAAAGGATCGACAACGTCATTTACCATGGATTTGTCGGGATGCCTATATTAAAGCAAATGCTGGAGGACAAGCCGTACTCTCCGTTCCCGCAGTTTGGCTTGACAGGTCGGCCAGACAATGCAGCAGCAGCTCTGTTGGATGGCAGGATCGTGATCATGCTGAATGGCAGTCCAGATGCCGCAATCTGTCCGACTTCCTTTCTGGAGATGTTTAGTAGCCCCGAAGATTTTTACAATCGATGGTCAACGGCAAGCTTGCTGCGGATGATTCGCTTTTTCGGTTTGTTCATTACGATTATGCTCACATCCAGCTACGTATCTGTATTGACGTTTCATCCAGAAATGCTTCCCCCCGCTTTGCTGACGATTTTGTCTGAATCGCGCAGTCGGGTGCCTTTTCCGCCCGTGATCGAGGTACTCATTATTGAGCTCGTCATCGAGATTCTGCGAGAAGCGGGGATACGCATGCCGACTAAAATCGGCCAGACAATCGGTATCGTTGGCGGTATCGTGATCGGGACAGCCTCTGTACAAGCGGGGTTAGCCAGTAATATCTTGATCGTCCTTGTTTCCGTATCGGCACTGCTTTCTTTTGTGCCACCCAATTTTTTGATGAGTAATGCGATTCGGCTCGTTCGCTATGGTTTCATCTTGATGGCAGGCGTATTGGGGATGTACGGCCAGATGCTGGCACTGGCGTTTTTGTTTGGACACTTGCTCAACCTGACTTCGCTCGGAACGCCGTACATGGCTCCGGGGGTTCCGCGTCAATGGTCCGATCTGATGAATAGTCTCGTACGTGCACCTTTGAGGTTTATCGTCAATCGCAGCCGCATGTCCCGGCCAAAGCAGAAGCAAGTCCGGCCAGTTGGGGAGGACTAGGGGAGATGGATAGAGGGAGAATTCACAGCCTGAATCCGATCCTGGTAATCGGATTGATTATGAATACGATGGTGGGGGTTAATTTACTCGGACTGGCTCATCATGCAAGCAAAATGGGCTACAATCTGTGGTGGTCTCCGATTTTGCTGGGATGCATCGTCAGCCTAACGCTATTTCCGATGATGGCCTTGTGCCGTCGCTATCCAGAGGATAATCTTTTTCGGATTCACGAAAAGCTGTTGGGAAAATGGCTGGGACGCTGTTTCAATATCCTGATTATCGTCTACGCCATTCTGAATGTATCTACCGCCAATGAAGGATATGTCAGGCTGGTTCAAACCTCCATGCTGAGCAATCAGACAGCTACATTGCCATTGCTTGGATTGACATTGGTCATGGTCTACATTACAAACGGCGGCATCAAATTGATCGCGCGTTTTTGCCTGCTAACGTTCTTTTTTACGGGCTGGATGATTTTTCTTTTGCAGTATGGATTTCAAAAGGGAGGAATCACGCATATTTTTCCTCTTTTTAATACAGATTGGCGCAGCATAGCCGAAACGGTGCACAATTCTTACGCGAGTATGCTTGGGTATGAATTGGTCCTGTTTTTCTACCCGTATATCCAAGAGAAGAACAAGGCACACAAGCATGTGCTGATTGGGATATGGATCGTTGTTTTGTTGTACGTCATGATCTTGATCACGAGCATCTCTTATTTTTCCGAATGGCAAATGGACAATCTCATTTATCCCATTTTGAATTTGTTCAAGGCTGTAGAGCTGTCTTTTTTGGAGCGGATCGAAAATCTCGGGATTGGCCTCTGGGTCTTCCTTATTCTCAGCACGAGTACGGGGTATTTGTGGGTTGCGCGTACCGGTCTTGAAGAAATGGCAGAAAAGACACGGCTGTGGCATCTGCTTGTACCGACAATCCTTTCGTTTTTATTCATTGTGGGGCCATTATCGGTAGAAAAACAACGCTACATTTATGACAAGGTGACTGTTTATATGGCCTATGGACTGATCTTGTGGCCGATTTTTTTGTTAGTGCTTCATTTCTTGAAGTTCGGTAGAGGAGAGCGGGTATCATGAAGCGGGCGAGCTGGTTCATCGCTACGGTTGTCCTCTTGCTTTGCCTTTGCGGTTGTGGGCGCGAACTCGAACGGCCGTCACTGGAAGACATGGCCATGATTGGGGTTATGGGCTTCGATTATGTGGATCGTGAAAAGATAGATGTCACCGTATCGGTACCGGTACCCGCCAAGAATAAGGAAACAACACAGGTGTACTCGACTCATGCAACGATGACGAGCGAGGCGATGCTGAATCTCGCGACAAAAGCAGAGAGGACCATGTCCCTCTCGCAATTGCGTGTGATTTTGTTCAGTGAAGAATACGCCCGCAAAGTAGGAATCGGAAAAGTCATCCTTGACCTCTATCGCAATCCGATTGTAGGAGAAAATGTATACATAGCCGTCGTAAAAGGAAAAGCGAAAGATGTCATCAAAGGAACCTATAACCACAGGCCGGAAATCAACACGTATTTGAACAACCTGCTCCGTCCGCGAGTGGAAACGGCCTTTTCGTCTTTTGCCACCATTCACGATTTTGTATTTATGATGACCAGCAACACGATGGACCCCAATCTTCCTTATCTCATCCACGTTAACGGAGAGATACAGATCTTCAAGGTGGCTCTTTTTCGAGTGGACAGGATGATCGGATTGTATTCACAGCGAGAAGGGAAGGTGGTTCAGGGGTTGCTGGGAAGAGAACGCTTGCCACGTATGAGCTTCGAGTTTCAACACGAGGCGAAGGCAGGTAAAAAACAAACGGAAAAGATCGTCTTCGATTTTGTTCGGGCACAAACGAAGGTAAGAAGCAAGGGAAGCCTGAAAAAGCCTGTCATCGACATCGATCTTCGGGTAAGAGGGATGCTGGTGGGCTATTCAGGCAACAGGGATTTGGAAAAGCGTTCTCAGTTTCGGACCTTGGTTCGAGAGCTTGAGACACGGATCAAAAAGGAAGGCACGGATATGCTGGTACGTTTTCAAAAGCAAGGGGTTGACCCGGCGCAGCTAGAGGAGAGCATTCGCCAAAAACACTATGGCAAATGGACGCGGGAAACGGGTCTCGCCCTTTATAAAAAAGCTAGATTCAACGTCAAAGTTCATGTGGATATTGTCGGTTTTGGCACACTCAAATAAGGGAAAGTGGCTATCCGGTGTAGCTAAAACAAACGCTTGAATTCGCGCCAGATCGCACTCAAATTCCGGCGATTTACATGTTGGAGCTTGCCGTACAGCAGGTTGGTCAAACCTACGAAGGTGAGCTCCTGGTCCTTCGTGTACGGATACCAGTTGAACTCGCGCTTGCGTGTGCCGGGGTCATGAATGACAGATATGCTGTGCGTAAAGGCTTGTAATCCCGAAGGACCACGATATCGGCCAATACCGCTCTGCTTGACCCCGCCAAAAGGAAGGTGGGGATTAGCGTAGCTGATGATGACATCGTTGATGCAGACATTGCCGCTGTCGAGCTTACGAGCTACGCGATCCGCTTTTGCTTTATCAGCTGACCATACCGAGGCATTCAGTCCGTACGGTGAGCTGTTTGCGAGGCGGATAGCCTCTTCTTCACTGGTAAAAGTCATAATGGGCAGCACAGGACCAAATGTCTCTTCCCGCATGATTTTCATGTCAGACGTCATGTTTGTGAGAATGGTTGGCGTGATATACAGGCTGTCAGAGGAAGGAAGTCCTCCGGTGACCGCGGTCGCGCCCGCAGCCAGTGCTTGATCTACGTGGTCACGGACAATTTCGATTTGCTGCGGCGAAGTCATCGACCCGACCTCCGCCTGATCCGGATACCCTTGGCGCAATGCTTTTGTCTTTTCGGTGATCAGTCTGAGAAATTCAGGATATACCTTTTCATGCACGTAAAGCCGTTCGACAGACATGCATACCTGTCCGGAGTTCGTAAATGCCCCCCACACCGCGCCATTCGCTGCCCGTTCCAGATGAGCGTCCTCAAACACGATCATCGGGTCTTTGCCACCAAGCTCCAGTTCAACGGGGATCAAATGCTCCGAGGCTGCCGCCATAATTTTTTTGCCTGTTGCAACAGAGCCTGTAAAAAATATTTTATCCGGGCGCGCAGCTACCAGCGCCTGTCCTGCTTCGCGTCCTCCATGCAAGATAGTCACGACACCTTCAGGCATGGAAACGGCAGAAAACACCTCTTCTATGAGCAGTCCGGTAGAAGCAGTCACTTCAGATGGTTTCAAAATCACGGTATTGCCTGCTACAAGGGCGGATAGCACAGGGATAATGGCAAGCTGAAACGGATAATTCCAAGGAGAGATGACTGCCACCACACCCATTGGCTTGTAGTGGATATACGATTTCTTTGGCCACAGCACGAGGGAGGTCGGTACCGGCTGATCAGCCAGCATCTGAAACGCATGTTTTTCGTAAAAGCGGATGGTGTCGACCGTTACGAATATTTCAGTCATGTACGCTTCCAATGTGACTTTTCCGGTAGCTTCACTAATTTTACGGGCGATTTCTTCGCCGTGATCGACTAAATAGTGCCGCAACTTCGTCAAATAGCTCAGACGCTCGGCCAAGGATGTGGTGGACCAAGCTGGAAAGGCTAGACGTGCACGTGTCATTGCGTCTTCTACTTGTTGTGGAGTTGCTTCCTGCAAGGAGCCAAGCAGCTCGCCAGTGGCGGGATTTTGCATGGACATGTTTGCCATCATCATTCACCTCGTTAAGGGGATTAAGATTCAGAAGAGAAGAGTGTAAGCATCAAATGGGAAATGGCCAGTTCAAAACGGGCAATCGCTTCTTCCGGTCTCTGTAGCTCATCGAGCAAAAATTGAAAAAGGAATCCGTCGATTGCAGAGTAAATGAGCGAGATTGCAGATTCTTCGTCAATGGTCAAGACAGTTTGCTCTTCGTGCTGCAAACGTACCAGCATGCGAGCGATGAGACTATGCAGCCGGGCACGGATGTCTTTTACCTGCTCACTAAAAGCAGGAACGTACATGGCCTGTACTTGTAAGTCATACCAGAGTCGATGCAGCTTGCGATCTTCTTGCAGGCTCCGGCTTAAGACTCGGGCTAAAGCACCAGACCATTCGCCTGACGGAGCAGCAATTACTTCCCGTTCCAATTCCTCAATAAATCGTCCCTTGTAGCCAGAGATGACAGCGAGCAGCAGCTCCTCCTTGCTTGCAAAATAATAATGCAAAATGCCGAGTGAGACGCCAGATTCCTTGGCAATATCACGCAAGGAAACATGGGCGTACCCTTTTTCGGCCAGACAAGCAGTAGCTTGCTCGATCAAAAAAGCCCGTTTTGCTTCTGCTTTTTTTGGGAGAGGCACCTTCTCACCTCTTTTTTTGGACGACTGTCCAGTTTTTCTGACTTTATTGTACCATAAAAAAGAAGCGGCTTCATTACCGCTTCTTTTGTCGTTCCCAACGTCTTAAATAGGGATAAGGATCGAATGACCAATCTGCGCCGCCTGTTTCCCGATACATACCGTAATGCAGATGCGGAGGGAATTTGCCAGATGTACCGGGCTTCCCGTATCCAGAGCTGCCGACATATCCGATAACTTCCCCTGGCTCCACGATGTCACCGGGCTTCATGCCCTTTTTGAACGAGGACAGATGTGCAAAATAATGATACACATTGCCCATGTCACGCATGCCGATTCGCCATCCGCCAAACCGGTTCCAGCCAATTACCTCAATGACGCCGTATGCTGTGCTAAGTACTGGTGTGCCGTGACTCGCAAAAATATCGGTGCCTTCGTGGATACGTCGTCCACCCCAGCCTCGAGGAGCCCCCCATGTACTGCGATAGCTGTATTCGTACCTCGCTGGAATGGGAAAATGACGTTCATCTAGCTGAAGATGCTGATACTTCCCATACACCTGGGCAAACTGCCTAATCGTCTTCACGGACCGATCGCGCTGGTAGTATGACCAGAGACCGATTTGCCAATCTTCATGGGAGAAGCCGTATTCGGATAGGTAGTGAATGAGAGTAGTGAGTGCATCGAGATCATTGTGGCGATCCGCGATCCCATCGCCATCTCCATCCATCCCGAGCCCCTGAAAGAACTGGATCGATATCAGATTGGTGTCCTCGGCATCGGGATTGAACGCACCAGCCCAGCGATCACTGGGAATGTCCACGGCAGTCAGACGAGAGACCTTTGTTTCTTCCTGCTTCTTCCTGCGGATTTTCATGGTGCGCTCGTATTGATCTATAGCAGCTATGTAATTCCACGGAATGCCGTACATCGATTCCAATCGCTGAAAAAGCTGCAAGCGCTGCTGAAGAACGGGGTCTTGCCCATTGGCGGATGGAGCGATTCCGGCGACGGATTCTAGTGGAGAAATAGCTGCAATCACGCACAAGCTGATCTGAATGATTAGGCGGAAAACTCGCATGCCGTCTCCCTCCAGCCTAGTAGTCTTTTGTTGTAGTTTCTGCCAGTTGAAGTGGATTATCCAAGATACTTTTGGAAGAAAGTTTTGTTAATTTACGGTAAAAGAGGCAGGAGCACAGCGTACATCCAAAGAATTGAAAACGAGAGGAGTGTATTCCTTAAAAACCCGTCATAAGGAGGCTGTGTGATGAGCAAAAAAGTGTTGATTGTAACAGGGGACGCCGTAGAGGCACTGGAAGTTTTCTATCCGTATTACCGCTGCCTGGAAGAAGGGTTTGAAACGGTAATTGCAGCACCCAGCGTGAAAACCCTGCACACCGTTTGCCATGATTTCGAAGCACACAGTGAGACGTACACGGAAAAGCCGGCTTATCAGCTTCCCGCCCATGCTGCATTCTCAGACATTAATCCAGAGGCGTTCGACGCATTGATTATTCCGGGCGGACGAGCACCTGAGCATATCAGGCTGAATGTACATCTGAAGACGATTGTTGCGCATTTTTTCGAAGCCAACAAGCCAGTCGCTGCCATTTGCCATGGCTCTCAAGTATTGACCATTGTCCGCGAGCATTTAGCAGGCCGTGAAATGACAGCTTATCAGGCATGCAGACCGGATGTAGAGGCGTGCGGCGCGATTTACCAAACAGAAACACTCCATGTCGATGGCAATCTCGTTTCCGGACATGCATGGCCAGACTTGCCAGGCTTCATGCGTGAATTCCTCCGTTTGCTGAAATAACCACCAAGATTCTAGAACTTCCGTCACTCATCTGGCGGAAGTTTTTTTCGTTCGTACAGATCTTTTCATCCAGCCTTTTCCTCTGTATCATAAAGGGAAAGTATGTTCGTCTGTTTCATGTGAGGAGTGGAAAGATTGTGCTGTCATTTATACATACAGCGGACGTCCATCTGGATGCACCGCTTCAAATGCTGGGAGAGCGCTATGAGCTGCGTCAGGATGATTTTCGCCGCACCATGACAAAAATTCGTGACCTCGTCTGCGATAAAGAGGCTGACTTCTGGCTCATTGCTGGAGATTTGCTCGAATACCACGGGGGAAGACGATCAACTGCGATGTTTTTACGTGATCTATTCGCAAGTATCGCACCAACCCCTGTCGTGATCGCACCAGGCAATCACGATCCGTGGCGAGCAGATTCGTTTTATCAAACATTGGAATGGTCGGGGAACGTCTACTGGTTTACACCGGAGTGGGGCGTGTATGAGTTTCCGGAAAAGTCATGTGTCATATACGGGTGGGGCTTCGGGCAGCCACATGTGTACGAGTCGCCACTCGATACGTTTCCAGGCAGATTGGAAGGCTATGCGCATCATCTAATGGTTCTGCATGCCAGCGTGCTCACCAATGCAGGAGAGGAGCATCATCCGTATGCGCCAGTGACTTTGCAGCAGCTCGTACAGACGGGGATGGATTACGTCGCGATGGGACACATTCACAAGCCAGAGCAATTCATGCATCCCGTCAAAAAACAGCCATTTGCTGCTTACCCGGGTTCTCCAGAAGGCTTGACGAGCAAGGAAGCAGGAGAACGAAATGTCCTGTATGGAGAGCTGGATCATCAGGGAAGATTGCAGCTCACGGCGATTCCTGTGCAGGCACGCAAAATTCGCAAGCTGGAAATCGAGGTAAAAGGAGTCGAAACGACTGAGCAGCTCATCGATTGGATGGAGCAGCAGCTTGCAGGGGAAGAGGATTCGAACATGCTGTACGTCACACTGACAGGGGAGCGTGCGGCACATTTTCAGCCACCTCTATCGGTACTTCAACAGCGATTCTCCCGTTTTTTTGTGCTGCAGCTTACAGATCGGACATGGCCTGACGTGGATGAGGACAAGCTGATTGCAGAAGGTGGCGTGTGGGGGAGGTGGCTTTCCAAGCTGGCAGAGGCGGAGTCCCGCGCACAAAATGAGGACGAGCGAGAGATAGTGAGGTTAGCCAAGCAAGAGGCTTTGGCACGGATTGGAGGGACCATTCGATGAGAATCGAGGAGCTGGTTTTAAAGGGCTTCGGAAAATGGCAGGATGCTTCCTTTCGCTTCGCTCCCGGGATCAATTTGTTCTATGCACCCAATGAGTCTGGAAAATCAACCGTGCTGCAAGGCATATTCGCTGCCTTGTATGGAATGAAGCGCGATTACGTCAAATCGGCGCGGTACTTGCCTGAATATGAAAAATACCGACCATGGCAGAGTGGCGCTTACGAAACGATCATTTCGTACGAATTGGCGGGAAAAACCTATCGCTTGCATCGTCAGTTGACGAAGGAGCGCGAAGAAGCACGCCTCTTTTTGGACCCTGAATGGACAGAGCTGACCGATATTTACATGGAGGACAGGCGCAAGGAACGGAATTTTATTGAGAAGCATACGGGTCTGACACGCAGCCTATTTACGGATTTGACGTGGATCAGACGGGAGCCTCTGCAAGCGGCAGAGCATTTGATTCCGACCTTTGCGACTGCGGAAGAAGCCAATCCAGCTGTCCAGCAAATAGTGGCGGAACTGGATCGCGAGCTTACGGGCATCGGCAAAAAAGAGCGGGCCGAAAATACGCTCTTGGGAAGGGCCGCGACGAAGGTTGCACAAAAAGAGCAGGAAATGGAGAATGCAAAAGCAGCTTGGAGAGCGATCAGCCAACTGACACTGCAAATGGCGGAAGCGAAAGAAGAAAGTCAGCAACTAGAGCTGCGTCGAAGCCGATTGCAGCAGCGTCTGGATCGCTCAACCGAACAAGCCAAAGAGCTTCAGGAGCGCTGGCAACGAAGCCATGCTCCCGTCATCCAACAAGACTGGGCGTGGTGGGAGCATACGGCTCGCTCAGAGGAAGAATTGGCTATTCACGAAGAGGCCAAGCGTAGTTTGGCTCAACTAAACACGCAGACTGTCGCTGTTCGGCAGGTGGATGACCGTCATGAATCCTTGCAGCAAGACTATGAAAAAGGCGTACAACTGCTCAAACAGCGTGAAGAGCGGCATATGCACTTGGCAAGCTTGGCTGTTGCTGCCCTGTCGACAGGCTCGCGAAGTACAGCATCACGTTCGAATAGACAAGGGAATCAGGCAAAAAGGAGGCGGGGTGCTGCTCTTATATGGGGCAGTGCAGGTGTGCTTACCGTTTTTGGCCTCATCGGATTCCTGACTGGACATCCCGTGCTTGGAGGACTTTCTGCTATATTCGCTGTGTTGCTGTTCGGGCTGGGGATTCTCTTGCTTCGGGTAAAAGGAAATACAGGCGGGCAGAGACAGGCAGCAGAAAATAACACGGTACAAGAAAGTCAAAGAGTACAAGAAGAGATTGCTGTACTCGATGCTGAACGAAGCGCACTCGTTCAAAAATGGGGAGCGAGTGATTGGGATACATTTTTGAAAAGACGGGAAGAGCTACTGAAAAGCACACGCACTCAACAATCCGAGCAGCTTCTGTCGGAGGTGGCGAAAACGAAGCAAGAGGCTGAGCTGTCAGCAAGCTGGGGTGAGGCGCTTCGGACCTTGCTTGATCAGGAAAAAAGCGAGCTTGAGACGGAGCAGGGCAAATGGCGAATGGAAATGATAAAGATCGAGGAGAGACTGCAAGGGTTGCGTGAACAATTGGCCAGAGGCAATGGTGAGATGACGGTTCACGAGACCCTGTCATTATCGCGTGCAACGGATGAGCATGAGGAAGCGCAAGAAGTACTTCGTCAGCTGCAAAGGAAGCGAGATGCTCTTCAATTGGCCAGGGATACGTTGCAGGACGCAGTAGGAGAATGGAAACGGGATAGCACGCCCGCTGTGAATCAACAGGCTTCCGAGATTATTGACCATATTACAGCAGGGGCGTACCAGGATGTCAGGCTGGACCCGCGTGACGGTTTTGCTGTCCGTTTGCTGGAACCGAATAGACAAATGGTGCTGGAGCAAGACCAATGCTCTACGGGGACAATTGATCAGCTATACCTTGCCCAACGTTTGGCTTTGGTGCATCACGCCAGCAAGCAATCAGGGCCATTACCGCTCTTTTTCGATGATCATTTTGTTCATTATGATGAAGAACGACTGCACCGTACGCTAGATTATGTAGCCATGCTGGCACAGGAACAACAAGTGTTTCTTTTCACTTGTCATGAGCGAGAGCTCCGCATGCTCGAGCCATTGTTTCGCCAAGGGAACCGCCATGCCGTGCATCGGATTGGGTAATTGTTTCCGAGGCAGGAAAGAGGTTGCCCCTCCGAAATCCAACCTCTATAATGGAGATTGTTATTGTCTCGTACCATGATGTTACATGAGGAGTGGGCCCTATGACGCAACGCAAGCCGGAGTGGCTCAAGATCAACCTTGTTTCAGGATCAGAACTGGCCAGCTTTAAAGAGCTTAAGCAAACCATGCGCACGAAGACGCTACATACCGTTTGTGAAGAAGCGAAATGCCCCAACATTCATGAATGCTGGGCAAGCGGTACAGCAACCTTCATGATTTTGGGTGATATATGTACCCGAGCCTGTCGGTTTTGTGCAGTAAAAACTGGACTGCCGACGGAGCTTGATACGGCCGAACCAGAACGCGTAGCAGAAGCAGCAGAGCAAATGCGTTTGAAGCATGTCGTTGTTACTTCTGTTGCTCGTGATGATTTGGCAGATGGTGGCGCGCAGATTTTTGCCGATACGATTCGTGCGATCCGTCGTCGACTGCCGTTTGCCTCTGTGGAAGTATTGATTCCCGATTTTATGGGGAACTGGGATGCCTTAAAAGTGGTCATGGACGCAAAGCCTGACGTATTGAACCACAACATTGAGGCTGTTCGCAGGATGTCAGATCGTGTACGGGCAAGAGCCAAATACGATCGGACACTGGAGCTCTTGAAAAAGGCGAAGGAATTCCAGCCGAGCATTCCGACGAAGTCCAGTCTGATGATTGGTGTAGGCGAGACAATGGAGGAAATCATCGAGACGATGGATGACCTTCGTTCTGTCGACGTCAATATCATGACAATCGGTCAGTATTTACAGCCAACCAAGAAGCATTTGAAGGTAGAAAAGTTCTACCATCCAGACGAATTTGCTCGCTTGAAGGAAGAGGGCATGAAGCGCGGCTTTAGCCACGTGGAGTCAGGACCGTTAGTACGCAGCTCGTACCACGCGCATGAGCAGGCAAGCGCCGCGAAGGAAACGATTGCGAAAGAATCGATGCCAAAAGCGCAATAATAATGAACCCCCTCACCCGCAGTAAAGCGGAAAAGAGGGGGTTTTTCACTACATGGGGGAGAAAAACGTCTTAGCGACTGGTTGTACCTGTATGAGCTTTGTGAGTAGCCTTCATAGGCTGGGGTGTTCCACCCATGCGCTTGACCAGCGTATCAATGCTTGTCTTATCTTCTGTACGGGCAGTGTTCACATTAGTGGAGCGGCTGGCTACACGAGCGATTTCCTGGATGTCATTTGGATTATCGGTTACATACACTCTGTAATAGCGTGGAGAAACCGATTCGGCGTTCATTTTTGCCTGTTTTTTCGCTGTACGTGCATCTGCTCCCTGTGTGTGCACCCCTACAAAAATTTCTCTATCCGTTACCAAAACGGTAGAACGCTGAACACCAGGGCAACTGGCGGTGACGTTCCCTACAGCTTTTGCCAACGCATTGCGGTCTACATAGACGTTTGCTGCATTGGCGGTCTTCATATGCTGACGGTCAGTCTGCGCATAGCCCATGCGTGGCATGCTGGTTTGCATGATTCCCGCGCCACCACGGTTCCCAGCCTGATTTTGATAAATGGACTGGTTCATACCTGCTGGCGCGTTGTTAGTACCCATCGTGCCCATCCCTGCTTTATGATCCGTAAAGGCATTATACGGTCTCATACCGCTCGTGAAGGCGTTGTAGTTGTTGACATTTGCTCGCGGATTGGTACCATTTGGGAACATGCCATTGTTGTTCATTCCATCGTTGTTCGCGAGCCCCATTCCATTACGGACGTGACGGTCGCCAAAATTGTTGGTACGTACTCCGTTGTTGCCGCCGTTGAACCAGTCAAAATTGTTGGTGCGTGCTCCGTTGTTGTCGCCGTTGAACCAGTCAAAGTTGTTCAAGCCCATGCCATCGTAATTGCGAACGTGCATTCCATCAACGTTCCTGGTGTAAGGCGCTGCTTGATTCGTCATCGTCCTGTTCGGCTGCGTGTTATTGGGCGCAGCATTATTTGCACAACCAGAAGCCAAGAGCACAATACCTGCGATTGCAGGATACAACCATGTCTTTTTCAATGGTAACACCCCCTACACGATAGAATGTCCAAAGGTACATGGCCGTTATCGTGGGAATTTTAGCTCATGTTGTGTGAAATATGATAAGATGGACATAGTATACATGCGTAAGGAGGAAGCGAGTTTGATTCGCACGCAAGCCGGTACTTATGAAGTCATGGAAGTAAATCGAGACGGCTGGAACCTGGAAGCGTTCAAGGAGCGCTATAGCGACATCCTCGACAAGTACGATTATATTGTAGGGGACTGGGGCTATGGGCAGCTTCGTCTTCGGGGATTTTATACTGACGCCAATCGCAAAGTACCGTTCGAGCAGCGGATCGCCGCTTTGGATGAGTACCTGCATGAATTCTGCAATTTTGGTTGTCCGTACTTCGTATTGCGCAAGGTAAAAGCAAATGCAGGCAACGGCGACGACCAAGGACAAGATGAAGCAGACTTTGATGTCATCATTGACATTCGCCAGGACATCCCTCGTGAAGAGGGTGGATCATCTCCTTTTGTAGAACGGAAAGAACGCAGACGGTACCATCCCCGTCAAAACAAACAGGAGCGTCAGGACAAGAACAACGGTTCTTCTGCTGATCGGCATGGAACAGGGAGAAACGAACGCTCTGAGAAGCCAAAGTTTCAAAAGGATCGACCAGATAAAAACGGCAAGGATTCTGGTTCACGAGAGCGTCGTCCCAATCAACTGAGACAAAATCGTGAACGCGATAAGGTTCCAACAGGGCCAAATGCGCCGAAGCGTGATTCTTAAACCGAACAAGAATAAGTAAGAACATAAAAACGAGCCCTGAATATCCAAGGGCTCGTTTCGCTTTTGTACGAACTGTCATGAAAAGAGGGGCATGCTGTCAGCCGCCCCAACTACTACCGCCACCCCAGCCAGGCGCTCCGCCCCAGCCAGGTGTTCCACCCCAGCCAGGTGTTCCACCCCAGCCAGGTGTTCCACCCCAGCCAGGTGTTCCGCCCCAGCCAGGTGTTCCGCCCCAACCAGGGTAACCAGGCCAAGTAGGCCAATAACCAGGCCAGCATGTATTGCATCCCCACCAAGGATAAGGCTGAGGAACGACAACGACTTCAGGACCTCGTCTTCTGCGGAAGAAGACAGGATGAGCCTGATCTTCCGGAATATATTGAAAATCCTGATCCGATGGGTAATACGGTTGTTGATCATATTGAGCTTGAACGAATTGGTTTTGATTGTATTCGTTTTGGTCATATTGATTTTGATCATATTGGGTTTGATCGTATTGGTTTTGGTCGTATGGATAAGGTTGCATTGTGCGATTCGCACTCCTCTCGTTATCTGTCTATGCAGTAGCAGTATACGAGGCATTCGCCTGTAAGGAGCATTGTCCGGCAGGAAATGGGCGGAGCGAGCCGTATCCATAATAAAAGGAAGAGCCCGCGAGAGCCCTTCCCTTGATCGTTAAATAGCCGCTTCCAAAAACGTTTTCAATTCTTCTGCTTCACGCTCGTTCAAGTTAAACGCGAATTCCAGGTAGCCTTCTTCTTCGAGATCATCATGTCCGATAATGGCAGAGCGTCCATTTTGGATGTTGATGACGATCGCCTTGCCATAGAAACGGTTGGTCGTTGTAATCGCGAGGTCAAAACGCGTAGCTTCTCCCGTAAAGCTGACAAAGCGTGTTCGAGTATCCTCGGCTTCGTCATACAAGTAGAACAAATCATTTGCCATATAGGTATCCCTCTACTTCCATAAAAGATTTGGTTTGTGTTCCGTATTGTGCAGCGCGCGGACAAAGCGAATGGTTTTGGTTTGGGCACGCATCACGATGGAATGAGTCTCCACCATATCATCTCCGAGGTAGCGCACGCCTTGCAGCAGCTCTCCATCCGAGACACCTGTTGCAGCAAAAATGGCGTCGTCCCCTTTGACCAAATCGTTCAGAGTCAACAGCTGTTCCGGATTGACGAGCCCCATTTTGATGCAGCGTTCACGCTCGATGTCGTTCTGCGGCTTGAGCTGGGCTTGCATGTCGCCACCCAGACATTTGATCGCTGCAGCACTAATCACGCCCTCTGGAGCACCACCAATACCCAAGAACAGGTCAATCCCCGTTTGCGGCAGACAGGCAGCAATGGCAGCGCCCACATCGCCATCTCCAAAAAGCTTGACGCGTGCGCCCTTTTCACGAATGGCGTCGATGATCGCCTGGTGACGTTCGCGTTCCTGAATAATCACAGTCACATCCTGTACGCGCTTGTTGTTTGCCTTTGCTACAACCTCTATCATTTTATCCACTGGATCGTAAAGGTTGATTTGTCCAGCAGCACGTTTGCCGACGGCCATTTTCATCATGTACATGTCTGGAGCATGCAAGAGTGTTCCACGATCACCGATAGCGATGACAGACATGGCATTGTTGTGACCCTTGGCAACAATTGTAGTTCCTTCTAACGGGTCAACTGCCACATCGACCTCTGGGCCGCCTGCTTCCGGGTGACCGAGCTTTTCACCGATATAGAGCATGGGGGCCTCATCCAGTTCACCTTCGCCAATCACGACGGTACCCCTCATGTTGATCGTGTCAAACATGGCGCGCATGGCGCTGGTTGCTGCTCCATCTGCTTCATTCTTTTTCCCGCGTCCCATCCAGTGAGAAGAGGCGAGTGCAGCCATTTCCGTTACCCGCACAATTTCCAGTGCCAATTCGCGTTCCACAGTGTGTTCCTCCCCTTATGCTTGCCGGCAAAAATTCACCCCATCATTGTATCACAAAGTCATCGTTCAAAAAGTCGTCTTTTCAGCACCGAGAAAGTGAAGTCGATTCGTGACAGGTCGTACAAATTTGGTATACTGATGGATGAAAAGGGGTGAAACCGGTGAGCAATTCCTATTTGCAGGAAGGGGAATTGGTGCTTCTCGTCCTGGTGCTAACATTTGTGTTTACTGTTTACTACTCAAAACGGAAAGCAAAAAAGCGAAAGTAAGGAGAAATATATGTACGATGTGAATACAAAACGAATCGACCAAGTATTGGAACATATGTCTCGTATGCTTGATTTGTTGGACAAGCTGGGGGAACGAGGAGCCAACGCGGTTTTGGCAGATGAAGTAGCTGTTGCAGCGATGGAGCGAGCCCTGCACTTGTCTATCGAAGGCATTGTTGATGTCGGAAACGCACTGATTGATGGTTTCATTATGCGTGATCCAGGTAGCTACAGTGACATCGTGGAAATTTTAAGGGATGAACAAGTCATTACCGATGAACAGGCAGTAATCCTGACACGTGTGACTGATTTCCGCAAGCATCTGGTCAATGATTATACAAACGTGCCAGCTAATGAAATGTATGCCCTTGTAGAAGAAGCTTCGTCTACCATTCGTCAGTTTGAGCCGCAGGTAAGAGCCTTTTTGAAAAAGGAACTGTTCTAAAAGACGTCTTGATTGATAACGGATTCGCGGATATTTTATACAAAACACTTTCGTTTGTTTACTAAAACGTCTCGATCCACTACAATAAGGAGAAAGGACGGTGATACGTATGACAAACGAAGGAACGTCCACTCGTGATCAAATCCTGCACATGCTCAAGGTCAAAGGTTCACTCCCTGTCAGCGACATGGCCGTCGAGCTAGGGATTACAGAAATGGCGGTACGACGCCATTTGAACACCCTGGAGAGAGATAATTTGATCAAGTCTACGCTTGTTCGCCAAGCGATGGGACGCCCAACGAATGTATATTCTTTGTCGCAGGAGGCAGATGAGCTGTTTCCGCGCAATTATTCTCATTTGACATTAGATTTTTTGCAAGACATAAAGGAAATCGACGGTCTGTCCAAAGTAGAAATGCTATTTAGACGCCGTGAGAATCGCTTGGAGGAGAATTATCGCTCCCACATGCAAGGTGACTTGGAGCAGCGTGTAGCCAAGCTAGCCGAGCTGCAAAACGATAAGGGCTATATGGTGGAATGGGAAAAGGACGAGAATGGAGACGGTTATCGGATTCAGGAGTTCAATTGCCCAATCTCGCAGGTGGCTCGTGAATTCAACCAAGCGTGTAGCTGTGAGCTTTCCTTGTTCCGTCGGGTATTGAATGCCAATGTGGAGCAAACCTCCTGCATGGCAAAAGGCGGAGACAAATGCGTGTTCCAAATCAAGGAAGCGAAATAAAATAGCGAAAATGAAAATCCACTCGGAATCGGGTGGGTTTTTTTGCGATAGGAAAGGTGAAGGTTTACACTAAAATGGTAGAGCTTGCATAACTGACTGATTACAACAGATGGGAGATTGAACAAGTTGAAACGATATAAGGGCTACTTGCTTGATTTGGACGGAACCATTTATCGGGGAAAAGAAGCGATACCAGGAGCGGCAGATTTCATCACTCACTTAAAAAATCAGCAGATTCCTTATTTGTTTCTGACCAATAATTCATCAGCCTCAGCACAGCACGTGGCAGAAAGATTGGTCGCGATGGGAGTAGAAGCAAAAGCTCAGGACGTGTATACCACGAGCATGGCGACGGCGACCTATTTGCGAGAGCAGGCACCACCTGGTACGCGTGTTTATGTGATTGGAGAGGCGGGCTTGCGTGAACAGCTGACGGATGCCGGCTATGTGATTACAGAAGAAGATCCGGCTTATGTCATTGTCGGGATTGATCGTGCTTTTACGTACGAAAAGCTCGCGATCGCCACTCGTGCCATCCGCGCAGGAGCAACTTTTATCGCCACGAATGCAGATGCTGCCCTGCCGACGGATGCAGGTCTGTTCCCCGGCAATGGCTCACTGGTAGCTGCCGTCTCCGTGGCTTCTGCGACCAAGCCAATCGTGATGGGAAAGCCGGAGTCGATCATCGTCCGATACGCTCTGGAGCAGCTCGGTACAGCGGCTGCTGACACGCTGATCGTCGGGGATAATTTATATACAGACATTGAGGCAGGTGCCAACAGCGGATTGGATAGCTTGCTTGTCTTGACAGGCTATTCTACCCGCGAAGAAGCAGGCAAGCATCATGCTGCACCTACACATATTGCGGAAGACTTGCCGGAATGGCAGCGACGAATCTCACTCTGATTCTGAGCATTCCTCCTGCTGCTTCTGGCGGTGGGCAATACGGCTGGAGGCGGCAGCTGCGACCGCACCGACGAGATCGTCCAGGAAAGTATGGACGCCAAAACGCTTGTCGTTGAGATCTGCGAGCTTACCGTGCTTCAGCTTGTCTACATAACCGAAGTTGGTGAACCCGATGCTACCGTACAGATTCACGATGGCGAGTGCGAGTACCTCATCAATGCCGTACAGCGGCTCGTCTGATTCAATAATGGCCTGAAGAGGAGGCAGCAGCTGCTTTTGTTCTGCCAGTATGTCGAGCTGAATCCCGGTCAGTAACGCATTTTGGACTTCGCGCTTTTTCAAGACTGACGATACACTATCCAGACACATGTCCAAGGTGATGTCAGGGATGTATTTTGACTGCAGGAACATGACGATTTCCGCAATGTCGTTCATAGTGACTCCGCGTTTTTCCATCAGCTCAATAACGAAGTCCAGGCAGCCCTCGCTATTTAGTGGATGCTCACTCATGCATGTGGTTCCTCCTTATGAAAGTGTGTGTTTTAGTATCTGCATCCAAGTAGGCACCTATCCCGATATGCCGACATACAATGCCAGAAGAGCAGTAGGCAGGGAGGGTGAACTACTACATGGAAGAAAAAGAGCTTCTGCAGGACAAATATGGTTTTGAGCTCCAAGGCTATCGCACGACAGGAGCCAGTAAAGTACTGGAAACGGATCGGGGCCTTTACTACATGTACGAGGCGCCAGCAGGATATAAATACAAAAGCAAGTTTATTGAAAAAGTAAAAAAGCATCTGAGTCAACAGCAAGACATCCGCTTGCTAAAGCTGGTGAGGACAACAAGCGGGCAGGCTCACATCGTCGATGATGAGCAGCTTTATTATTTATACAGAGGTGTTCGAGAGTCGGTTCCCGACAATCAACATTATGCCAGTGGGCAGTCGTTGGCGCAGTTCCATCAGGCAACGGGCGATTTTTCATCTGACAAGATGTTTATCCCATACAGCTCTCTTGGCAACTGGCCTGGCATGTGGCGCAGAAAACTGCGGCATTTTAATGAGTACCGGGATGAGATGGATGAGGATAATGTAGAGCTCACACCAATGGATGAATACTTGTTGACCTGCTACACGTACATTACCCAGCTCGGTGAATTATCGGTTCAATATTTGCTGGATGCCAAATACGATAAAGTCGTGAAGGAAACAGCCAGTCTCGGTAAAGTAGCCTACCAAAATTTTGATCAAGGGTATATGCTATGGAAAGAGAAGGATGTACGTCTAATGGCAGGTGAATGGAACTGGGTTCTTGATATGCGGGCTCGTGATGTTGGGCAGTGGATAAAGGCCGAGATTAAGAGAAACGGCTGGAATGAAGAGGCTGTAGCGAGCTTTCTCGATGGCTATAACAGCGTCTCTGCTCTCATTGCGGATGAATATGCCGTGATCTATGCACTCATGCTCTACCCAGGCAGGTTTTTGAAGCTCGTAGAGACTTATATGGAGCTACCGATAGAAGAGCGCCAGGAAGTCAACATTCAAGCGTGGCAAACACAGCTGGAAGACGAGCTGACAAATATGGAAGAGGGACTTCGAAGGTACCCGCCATTCATTGCACAGCGTTATGACGTATCCATTCCACAAATTGATTGGTTGTGGAGGAAAAAAGATGATCAAGCCGCAAGTATTCGTGACGAGGAAACTCAATCCTGAAGTGATCGCCATGCTTGAAAAAGTAGCCCGTGTCGAGCAATGGACGAAAAACACTCCGATCCCTCGTGAGCTGCTACTGGAAAAAATTGAGCATGCAGATGCCGTACTGACCATGCTGACAGAACGGGTAGACGAACAATTTTTGGCGAGTACAAAACGGTTGAGAATCGTGGCGAACATGGCGGTGGGTTACGACAATATTGATTTGGAAGCGTGCAGAAGACACGAAGTTATCGTAACCAACACGCCAGATGTACTGACAGAGGCTACAGCCGACTTGGCTTTCGCTCTATTGATGGCAACAGGCCGCCGATTGACGGAAGCCAACCGATTTTTATTACAGGGTGATTGGACATCATGGAGTCCGAACCTGATGGCGGGTCAAAATGTGTATGGTTCGACCCTGGGGATTATTGGGATGGGGCGGATCGGGGAAGCTGTGGCGAGACGCGCCAAAGGTTTTGGCATGCGCATCGTATATCACAACCGGAATCGCAAGCCTCAGGCAGAGAAAGAGACAGGAGCGCGGTACGCTGATTTGGCGGAGCTTCTACAAGAGTCCGATTACGTCGTTCTACTTACACCACTGACAGAAGAGACACGCATGCTAATGGGGGAAAAACAATTTTCGCTCATGAAAGAAACCGCTGTTTTTATCAATGTCTCTCGTGGTGGGACTGTAGACGAGGCGGCACTGTACCAGGCGCTGGTGGACAAAAAAATATGGGCGGCTGGACTGGACGTTTTTGCGGTTGAACCTGTCCCCATGGATAACCCGCTCTTGCAATTGCCAAATGTCGTAGCCTTGCCGCACATCGGCAGTGCGACTGTGCAAACGAGGGCGGAGATGGCGCGTCTGGCTGCTGCTAACATCGTAGCTGTTTTAAGTGGAAAGGAACCATTGAGCGCCGTATGAACACGTACTTCATTTTGATCATTGGACTGTTATTGATTCTCTTGATTGCCGCCGTAGCTGTAGCGTTTCATGTAACCTGGCGCTTGACGCACCCTGTTCGAAAGCCGATTAACATGGACCCGCGAGACTTTGGGATCGAACAGGTGGAAGCGGTTGTTTTTCCGAGCAGGGAAGAGACGATTTCGCTGGCGGGATGGTACTTGTCGGCTGATAAAAATGGTCGAGTTTCGAATGGGCGCACGCTTGTCTTTGCCCATGGGTATAGTCAAAACCGATTAGAGCCGCATCTGCCTGCTTTATCACTGGCTGCGAGACTTGTGCATGCCGGCTTTGATGTGTTGATGTTTGACTTTCGCAATGCGGGTGAGTCCAGCGACGCGCTGACGACGATCGGTCTTCGTGAGCAGCAGGATTTGCTCGGGGCCATCGACTTTGCAGCTGCCAAGAAGCCGGAACACACACTAGGTCTCATTGGATTTTCTATGGGAGCGGCTACTTCCTTGATGGTTGGGGGAATGGATGAACGGATTACAGCGATTGTGGCAGATTCACCGTTCTATTCCTTGCGTGAATACTTGATTGAGAACTTGCCACAGTGGACGGGCCTGCCCAGAATTCCATTCAACTGGCTCATCCTCACCTTGTGTCCGATACTCTTGGGAGCAAATCCGCGCGATGTCAATCCGTATCAGGCAGTACAGCAGGCGAGAAAACCGATTCTTTTTATTCACGGGGATTGCGATACGACCATCCCTATGGTAAACAGTCAACGACTATTTGAGCTTACGCAAGACGCAGATTCCGACATCTGGATTGTACCGCGTGCGGGTCACGTCCGCAGCTATCCGTTAGTTCCTGACGAATACGGGAAGCGCGTCATTGCTTTTTTGGAAAAAGGAATGGGGAAATGAAAAAAAGCAGCTACGCGGTTGCTGTAGCTGCTTTCATGTCGGTGTGCCTGGTTTAGAATACTTGTTGAACTTCTTTGATGCCTGGGATTTCTTCCACCAGTGCACGCTCGATTCCTGCTTTCAGGGTGATTGTGGAGGAAGGGCAGCTACCGCATGCACCCATCAGGCGCAGCTTTACGATGCCATCTTCTACATCAACGAGTTGTACGTCCCCGCCGTCACGTTGCAGGTAAGGGCGCAGTTTATCGAGAACTTCTTGTACTTGATCCATGATATCCATATTACATTCACTCCTTTCAAACCTCTCCTTTATTATAATCATACCATGGTGAGAAATCCATGGCTTACATGCCCTGTTGACACTTTAAGTTCAGACGAGACACCGAAGTTTAGTCGCATGGACTTTTTGTAATCTTTGCATGTTATAATGAAAAAGTAAAAGAAAGAAGCAAGTACTTCAACATAAGGAGTCAGATCTTCGTGAACGTATTTCGCAATGTGAAGGAACTGATTGGTAATACGCCGATCGTCGAAATTACACAATTTGAGCTTCCGGAGGGTGTCCGCTTGTTTGCCAAGCTGGAGTATTTTAACCCGGGAGGCAGCGTAAAAGACAGACTGGGCATGGAACTGATCCGCGCCGCAGAAGAGAACGGCCAGTTGGCCCCAGGTGGTACGATTATTGAACCGACAGCAGGAAATACAGGCATTGGTGTAGCGCTGGCCGCTGTAGGAACAGGTTATAAAGTTATTTTCTGCGTACCAGCGAAGTTTTCTGAGGAAAAGCAAGAGCTGATGCGTGCTCTCGGAGCAGAAGTTGTCAACACGCCAACTGAGCTGGGAATTAAGGGTGCGATTGCGAAGGCAAAGGAACTCGCAGAGTCTATTCCAGGTGCTTTTGTGCCACAGCAATTTGCTAACCCGGCAAATCCAGATGCACACTACAAGACAACGGGTCCGGAAATTTGGAGTCAGATGGACGGTCAAGTAAACGTGTTTGTTGCAGGTGCAGGGTCTGGCGGTACTTTCATGGGTGCTGCTCGTTATTTGAAAGAGCAAAATCCAAACGTGAAAACGGTGATTGTCGAGCCAGAAGGTTCCATCTTGAATGGGGGAGAATCAGGCCCGCATAAGACAGAAGGAATCGGGATGGAGTTTTTGCCTCCGTTCATGGATACGAGCTACTTCAACGCGATTCACACGATTCTCGATGTGGAAGCATTCGATCTGGTCAAGCAGCTGGCCGCCAAGGAAGGCTTGCTCGTAGGCAGCTCCTCAGGCGCAGCGATGGCAGCGGCTCTGCGCGAGGCGAGAGAAGCAGCTCCGGGAACGAACATCGTTACCTTGTTTGCTGACGGCAGCGAACGTTATCTAAGCAAGAAAATTTACCAGGGAGGAATTTAAGATGCGTATCAAAACTCGTCTGATTCACGGCGGAATCGATGGAGATCCACATACAGGAGCCGTATCTGTTCCGATTTATCAGGTAAGCACATACAAGCAAGAAGCAATTGGCGTTCACAAGGGCTTCGAATACTCCCGTACCGGGAATCCGACCCGTCACGCCTTGGAAACATACATCGCTGAAATCGAAGGCGGAGCACGCGGCTTTGCATTTGGTTCCGGTATGGCTGCGCTCTCTACGATCCTCTCGCTGTTCAACAAAGGCGACCATCTCGTAGTAGGTGACGATGTATACGGCGGTACTTACCGCGTCATTACTCGCGTATTCTCCCGTATGGGTCTGGAAGCGACTTATGTAGACACAAGCGATCTGGCAGCTGTAGAGGCGGCAATTCGCCCGGAAACAAAAGCAATTATCATGGAAACACCGACAAACCCATTGTTGAAAGTAAGCGACATCAGCGCGTTGGGAGAAATCGCGAAGGCAAAAGGCGTGCTGCTCGTGGTAGACAACACGTTCATGACTCCATACTGGCAAAATCCACTGGATCTCGGTGCTGACATCGTCTTCCACAGTGCAACGAAATATTTGGGCGGACACAGCGACGTAGTAGCAGGTCTGGTCGTAGCGAAGGATGCTCAAGTAGGTGAAGACCTCCACTTTGTACAAAATGCGATTGGCGGCGTGCTCGGACCACAAGATTCTTGGCTTTTGCTGCGCGGTATGAAGACGTTGGGAATTCGTATGGAAGAGCATGAGCACAACGCACGTACGCTGGCAAAATGGCTGTCTGAGCGCAGCGACATCAAACGAGTGATCTATCCTGGTCTGTCCAGCCATTCTGGTCATGAGCTGATTCAAAAGCAAGCACGTGGCTTTGGCGGGATGATTTCCTTCGACGTAGGCAGCGCAGAGCGTGCTGACGAAGTGTTGGCGAAGGTGAAATACTACACGCTGGCAGAATCGCTGGGTGCAGTAGAGAGCTTGATCAGCGTACCTGCACGCATGACACATGCTTCTATCCCGGCAGAGCGCCGTGCTGAGCTGGGCATTACGGATGGCTTGGTACGAATCTCTGTTGGTATTGAGGATGTTCAGGACTTGATCGAGGACCTGGATCAAGCGTTGTCCTAAGCTAGCAGACCCGGGGAGGGCGGATATAGTGACTGTCGATATCAAGGTTTTTGGAACAGAGCAATTGTGCGCGAGCTGCGTCAATTTGCCATCTGCAAAGGAAACAGCCGAGTGGCTGGAGGCCGCACTCTCACGGAAGTACGGGAGTGACAGCATCCGCATCGTTTATAGCGACTTTCAACAGCCGCAGACAGACGATGACAAAAGCTGGGCGAATCGTATCATCGAGGAAGATTTATGGTATCCGCTTGTCGTAATTTCCGGGGAAATTGTCGGTGAGGGAAATCCGAAATTAAAGGACATCTATGAAAAGCTAGAGAGCATGGGCGTGCAGCCGATTGCTTCTTTGGCTGAATAAGAGCGCACTAGAAACGACCAGATGAGTTTATGTCTGGTCGTTTTTTCATTTAAGTGTTCTCATGTGTATAAAGATAGAAAGGATGATTTTTCTATGGTTGGAAACAAAGTGATAAATGCTGTGCTCGCATGCACCTTATGTTTTACCACTATGTTCCTATTTCCACCAGCTACGAATATTGCGGAGGCAAAAGTAACCAGCTATCAGATTACATACAAGCTACCTCATAATCCAGAGAAATACTTGTTTTTGAATAAACAGATGGTCTCGATTGCTAATCCACTACCAACGCTATCGGGACTGCGCCCATATTCTTTCGAAGACTACCTCATCGACATGGAAACAAAAGACACGTATTACAAACTGTATTTACAGTATCGTTTGAATTTCTTGTCTTCGAAAAAAGGCTTTCTCTGGAATATCTATCATTTTATTGGCACATTAGCACCTGCTTATCCGGCTGACGTGGATCTGGATCAGCTGGATATAGACATTATGAATACGAGCCCCTTTTCTGATGAGGGTAGAGCACTGCGTGAATCCAGAGCCCAAATCAATATGAATGCCCGATTGCAACCACTCATTCAAGCCGGCTATGTCATGCCCAACGAAATTGATGACGGGGTAGCAACGAAGGAATTCGTAGCAACAGTACTCTATCGCATGTTTGGAGCAACCAGACCATATCATGGCGGAATTGACCTGAAGGACTCAGAAAATGTTGCCGTTCGCTGGGCTGTCGAAGTAGGTCTGCCTGGCTTTGTAGTCGATAAAGAAGGCTATATTTATCCGCAGACTCCACTTAGCATGGACCCTGGTCCGGAACAATACGCGCAGGAATATGCCTATGATCGGCTGTTTCACTTTATCACGCTCATCATGCCGGGAAAAAAGACGGACGGTGGCTGGGAGTATTATCAGGTCAAGCTGTATGATGACATGCTGCCCACTCGCGCGGATGAAATGATCTATGTGAATGGGAAACCTGCAAAAGATCATCCGAACTTCTACTCCATTCAAGACACGAAGGAATATCAGAATGTGACGAGTAAAATCTATCAGCATTTTGTCCCTCGTTTTCCACAGACGATTGACCTTGCGCGCAAGGATGCGATGAAGCCCCGCGTATGGGACTGGAGCCGTGATCTCATCCACAATCCGAAGTTTTCAAAGCAAATGGCTGCCTACCGTAAAAACAAAAGCAGCAAAAACGTAAACGCCGTTTATCAAGCGGTCAGACAGCAATACAACCTGAACAGAGCCCAAGACTCAGCAGCTATCATCAAAAGTGTACTGGATAACGTCAAATAAGACTTGTTTACCTAATTGTTATTCATTCGTAAACCTTTTGTAACGAAATGGATCAGGCTTCGTCCTATAGTAGTAAATGTAACCAATAACCTAAAACATCTAGTGGAGGCTATTACGATGAATAAAAAATGGATGAAGCCTGTTACATATTTGCTGCTTGCAGGAGTTGTAGGAGTAACTGGATTTTCTGCGTTGAATACGCAGGTAGCTCATGCGGACTCTGAAAAAGGAAAGCCATTCTCTGCCGCAGCTGAACTGAAGCTCGATAAAAACACGTACGTAATCGATCAAAAAACGGCTGACGTGAATGGCGATAAAAAGGATGACATCGTTTATCTGGTTGGTCAAAAAGAAAAAGCGGATGACATCTATTCTTCCAATATGAACATCGTCGTAAAAGACGGAAAATCCGGTGCTTATAGCCAAACAGACATCAAAGAATTGGGCGGCTATGAAGGGGAGTTGACGCTCGTAGATTTCACGGGTGATCATGTTGCCGATGCGTTCGTAAAAACAGCGACTGGCGGCAGCGGCGGTGTCTACAGCCATGTGATCGCTACTTTTGAAAATAACAAGCCAGCCGTCATTTTTGGTGAGAAAGAAAACGAAGGAATCCGTTACGAGGGTAAATTCGTAGATGGCTTTAAAGTAGAGGGCAAAGGCTCCCATCTGGACAAACCACTGACGATTGACGTGAGCGCCAACCAAGATGTATACGTGGCTGCCAAGCTGTATGACAAAGCAGGCAAAGTACAGCAAACCGAAGAAGCAGTTTCTGTGTTCTCCTATCCTTTCGGCGCTTTGACTCCGATCGATATGGATGCGAATGGAACGTTTGAGCTGGTAGGAGAGCAACGACTCGTAGGGATCAACAACACCGATACTGTCTCCCGTATCAACTCCGTATGGGGCTACCAAGGTGAAGGCAAGTGGAATGCATGGGAAGTCGAGTATTCTACCTTCTTGAAAAAACACCCGGGTGAAGCGATCAACACAATGATTGGCAAGTAATATTTCTTAGGCTTGAAACGACATAGCCTCCTTATCTATGTAGATGAAAAGGAGGCTATTTTTCATGGCAAGACAATGGTTCTATCAACCGACTTTTCCTCATAAGGATTTTGGGTACAGGGGTAACCAAAGGAGGTAGAGCGGATGGACCAACAGATTGCTCGCTACTATGAGTTGAAAGAAATTCAAAAGCAAGTAGAAGAAGAGTTAAATGAGCTGCGGAGTCAATTGATTGAAGCCTACAGTGAAGCAGGCAGTGCAGAGGAAGGCGAATACAAGCTGCTGATTACTTATCAGGAGCGGCGCGAATACAATGACGATCGGCTGTACAACGCCTTGCCAGACCCGTCTCTTTGGAGGCTCATGTCGAAGGCGGATACCGGAAAAATCTCCAGTCTGCTCAAGCTGAATGTCATCCAAGAGAAGATACTGGCAGACACCTATGAACCGAAAAAAGTACCTGTTTTACGCGTTCAAAAGCGATAAGTGAACAGGAAGAAGCGAAACCGTCGGGATCAGTCTTGACGGTTTTTTTTACGTTCTCATGATAATCTTGTATAATGAGGAAATATTGTGATTTCCTTATTTTCCCTACTTTTCTCTTTCTAGTGAGAGGAGGAGCGCTTGGATGAAATTCTTATTTTGCAGTCAACCATTTCATGATTCCAAAGTCGATGAAAGCTACGAGCATGAGTATACATGCGCCAAACAACTTGGCTTGGACATCCATCTGATCAGCTTGGAGCAACTGATTTACGATGACAACCCGCTCGCAGCTATCAAGCATATAAAACCTGTTCCCCAAAAAGTCACGGCTATCTACAGGGGATGGATGCTAAAGCCAGTACAGTACAAAAAATTGTATGACGCCCTGCTAACCAAAAATGTACAACTAATCAATACGCCTGAAAAATACGTCCATTGCCATTACTTGCCCGAGTCGTATGAGGTAATCAAGGATTTCACACCGCGATCGGTTTGGCTGCATCAATCAGCGATCGACGAATCGTTTGACAACGTGCATCAGATTGTAAAAATATTTGGGCAGTCTCCAATCATGATCAAAGATTTTGTAAAGTCCCGTAAACACGATTGGAATGAGGCTTGCTATATTCCCGATGCTTCCGATAAAGACAAGGTACAGCAGGTGACGAGACGATTTTTGGAGCTACAGCAGGATGAGTTGAATGAGGGAATCGTCTTTCGAGAATTTGTAAAGCTGCAATTTTTGACCTTTCATTCGCAGAGCAGTATGCCATTATCACAGGAATATCGCATTTTCTTTTTCGATGGCGAGCCCTTGTTCATGGCGAACTATTGGGAGGAAGGCGAATATGACGTCACCCCGCCGGATCTCCATCCGTTTTTAGATGTAGCGAAAAAAATTCAGAGCTGCTTTTTTACCATGGATATCGCCAAGCTGGAAAATGGCTCGTGGACGATTCTAGAGCTAGGGGATGCACAGGTTTCTGCATTGCCTGAACAGGCTGATCCGTTTGAATTTTTCACGAAAATAAAAAGGATTCTTACATAGAAAGAGGTGTCCCTGTTGAAAATTGGCTTGGCTCAGACGAGGTTCCCCCAATCAGCGGCGGATGGACTCGCGATCATCAAGCAACAGATCATGAACGCTGCCAACAGTAACTGCGATCTGGTTTGCTTTCCTGAATCCGTCATTCCAGGGCTGCGCGGTGTAGGCTATGAAGTGGAGGCTTACGACCATCAAGTACAGCTGAGAGCGTTAGCGGACATTCGTGCTCTGGCTGGTGAGTGCCGGATCGCCGTTATTTTACCGATGGAGTGGAAGGATGAACACGGCTATCACTTGGTCGCCTTTGTTGTCGGAAAAAATGGAGAAGACCTCGGGCTACAAATCAAAAATCAGATTGATCCAGATGAGGACCAGTTCGATTATGTTCCAGGTGAAGGACGCCAGCTGTTCACCATGGAGGATGTGACATTTGGTATTGTCATTTGTCATGAAGGATGGCGATATCCAGAGACGGTACGGTGGGCTGCAAGACGCGGTGCGAGTATCGTTTTTCATCCGATGTTTACAGGTGAAGTGAGCAATCCTGATTTTTACAATGGGGCAATGGTTTGCAGAAGCTTGGAAAACAACATCTACTTCGCAAGCGTGAATTACGCTATACCGAATCAACAAGTGACGACGGCTCTGATCTCACCAACCGGGGAACGGCTGAGTGTTGCAGAGGCAGGCGTCGAGGAGCTGCTTGTGTACGAGATTGATCCTGCGAGAGCTACTCGGTTACTGGCGCAGCGTTTCTTGCCGGAGCTCGTTGAATAGGAAATAGGTCGTCTTACCTTTATGAAATGAGCGTGAATGCATGAATCCAGAATTGTTTCAACCGAGTCTGAAGCCCGGTGTCAACTACGAAACCAAATCGTACGATCTGACCTACTACTGCATAGCCTCTATCATCGGTGGATTTTTGCCAGCGTTTGTATTGGGGACGAAGAATGCATGTTGGCTACAGGTCAATCCGCTGTGGCGTAACATTGTGATAGCAGTGAGCATAGGTCTGTTTTTATTTACGCCGCTTAGCATGCGCTCTTTTTTGGGAATTGGTGTAGGTGTGATGTTTTTCTTCTTGATGAGGGCACGGTACAAACACCATTTGGCGATCCATACCACGAGAAAACCGATTTTGGTAGAAGCCATCGTTTTCGCTGTACTTAGCCGAGCGCTTGAATATTTTTATCTGACAAAAGGAGTGCCGCTATTGTATGGATACTGAAGTGATAGAGAATTCGCACTATCGGTTGGGCGAGCATTATTATGAGATGGGACGCTATGAACAGGCCAGGGAACAGTTCAAGCAGGCATTGGCTGAAAACGCAACGCATCCCAGGCTGCTCTACAAGATGGCGTATTGTGAATACCAACTGGACAATTATGAAGAAGCCTATGAGCTCTGCACAAATGCCATTCGGGAAGGATTCGTAACCGCCTACGTGTACAAAACCCTTGGTCTGATCCTGAAGCATCAAAAAAAGTGGTATGAAGCGGAGCAGGCGATGCTGTATGCGTTATCCTTAGATCCAGGGGAGCCAGCTATTATCGCAACCTATGCGTTCCTGATGTATGAGACGGGACATATAAAAAAGGCCAGGCTGCTCATGGAAGAAGCGAAACGAATAGACCCGATGGACTCAACGGTGCTGCATTACCAGTTCTATATGGGAATGATCGACGGAAAGGAAAAAGAGAAGCGTGAAGCCCTGGCTGGTTATGTTCAAGTAGCTGAGGATGATCTGTACAAGCTGATCAAAATCGGGGAAGAAGCTTATTTCCGGGATGACTACAAAACAGCAAAGGAAAGCCTGGTCCAAGCCTTTATGCTAGACCCGACAAATGCCCGTGTAAAAGAACTGCTGGACGCAATCGAAAAGGAGACACATATCATCTTTTTGCCGAATCGAATTGTAGGCAAGCTGGGAGGACCGTTCGGCTCATGGGCAGTGTGTATGGGACTCATTTTCCTGGCGATTTTCTTGTTTCCACCAGCATTGGCTATCATCATTCCTTTTTTGTTAATCTTCAATGTTTACACGTGGATTTCGGGGTTCGTTTATAAACTGTTTGTAAAGTGAGGAGTTCCGATTGAATAAAATCGATGTCGTCAAACAAATGGCAGAAAGCAACCCGGAAAATGGGTCTGCATGGTATCTGTTGGGCTTGGAATACGCGCAAATCGGTCAAAATAATGAAGCGCTGCAAGCGTTCACCCAGGCGCTCCGTTTTAGTGATCAAGCACTTCAGCAGCAAATCATCGTGGAGCTGGGCAAGCTGGCTGCTGCTCCTAGCCCAACACCAAGTCAGCCCTCCATACCGCAAGAGGCTGCTGAGGAAGCATCTGTAGCTGCGCATGACGCCAAACCTTTTCAAGTTATTTCTGGCGGACAAGCTGGCAGACGGGATAAAGAAAAAGACCGAGTGACCTTCGAGGATGTAGGCGGACTGCACGATGTGAAGAATGCCATTCATATGAAAATTATCAAACCGTTTGTGTCCCCAGGGTTGTTTGAACGCTTCAAGAAAAAAGTAGGGGGCGGAATCCTCTTGTACGGGCCGCCAGGATGCGGCAAAACGTTTATTGCCAAAGCAACAGCAGGGGAGTGCCGTGCCCGCTTTGTGCCCGTACATATTGCGGATATTCTCGATCCGTACATCGGAGTCAGTGAGCAAAACCTCCGCGAGCTGTTTTCGTCTGCGAGAGCGAACAAGCCAAGTGTACTATTCCTCGATGAAATGGATGCACTCGGCTACAACCGCGGCCGTTCTTCGTCCAACTCGATGCGGACGCTCATTGATACGCTTTTGACCGAGATTGAAGGGATTGATACCAGCACCGACAAAATGCTCATCATCGGTGCGACCAATATGCCGTGGGATGTGGACCCTGCCTTTAAGCGCCCTGGTCGCTTTGACAAGATGATTTTTGTCTCTCCTCCAGATGAAGAAGCGAGGAAGACGATATTTCAAATTAAGCTGGCAGAACGTCCCGTGGTTGAGATCGATTACGACTGGTTGGCAAAGGAAACGGACCTGTATTCTGGTGCAGACATCGAGAATGTCATAGAAACTGCTACAGAAATGGTGATCGCTGAAATCATGAAGACAGGCGTTGAACGTCCGATCCAAATGAATGATTTGAAGCAGGCAATCGCATCCACCCATCCTTCTACCATTGAATGGCTGCGCACGGTCAAAAATTACGTGAAATATGCCAATCAGGGCGGGCTGTATAATGATGTGGAAGCATTCTTATCCCGCTATAAGCATTTAACCATAACAACGACAAACAGATAAAGCTGACGCCCGTATCATGATATTATCCCCTTTAGGTAGACAGTTAAGAGATTGACTCTTACTGTTAATTTGGAGGGGATTTTTTCATGAAAAGATTACAACATACTCATTCAGCTGAATCGAAATATAAAGCAGTTCAGATGTATCTTGAATGTGGCTATAAACGCGTTGCTAAAGAGTTGAATATTCCAGAGGCTTCAATAAGACGCTGGGTTAAATACTACGAAAATGA
>NZ_JBFEFW010000099.1:0-684 GCF_047229145.1 Brevibacillus jepli | reverse complement strand
TTCGATGAAGCCTTTCCAATCGTTTGGAAGTGTACGGGCCTTCCTTTTGATCTTTGCCCTGACGTAAAATGCTCAAGTAATGTGCCTTCTGCTTGTTATAGTACTGATTGATGGATTTCACAACGTTACCCTTGATCAATTGCGGCTTCTTGCCTGAATCGGTCACGATGGTTGCAAGGTTGTGAATCCCCAAGTCAATTCCCATGACATGCTTGGCAGTCATCCTCGCTTCGGCTGTCTGCGAAGAGCATACTAGCTCAACAACATATCTTCCGTAGGCAGGAATGACTCGAACTTCCATCAGCTTTTGATGGGTGGCTCCTATCTTACCGATGTTCAAACGATGATTCGTTAATGGCAATTTCAGATATTTCCCTTCTTTGATCACGCAATCCTGATTGGTAAAAGTCACTTCCGTTTGAGAACTTCTACAATACTTCGGAATACGTGGTCTTCCCGTAAACAAGGCTGGATTCTTCTTATACGCTTTTATAGAAGCGAAGAAACTTTTCCAATTTTGAAAAACTTTTTTCATCACCTGTTGACTGCTTTGCGTTGGCAAGGAACGATAGTTTTCCTGCTTGATCCCTTTGAACAAGGCATCCAAGAAGCCATAAGAAAGTAGCGAGGCTTCCTTGGTCGGAAGCACATACAAGTTTGGCTTGATCACTTTCTGCTCGTGGG
>NZ_JBFEFW010000098.1:0-718 GCF_047229145.1 Brevibacillus jepli | reverse complement strand
TCACACCACCGTACGTACCGTTCGGTATACGGCGGTTCATCTAAGTTTGACGTAAAAGAAAATACCTATCCTTAAGACTCTTAAGACCTTCGGTCTGCCAATAGGCATTATCCAAAGTTCTGTGAAGTATAGGACTACACGCAATACGCCAGTATCTCTTACGAGAATTACCCCATTCGAAGGCTTTTGCTTTGGGCACTCCCAAGGTAATAAGCCTTTTTACTTTTGTTCGAGGGTTCTTCCACTGTTTCCATAGGCACATACGGAGCCTTCTTCTTATCCATTCGTCTAGACTGGAGAAGACCGAAGGTGTATCTGCAAGTGAGAAATATCCCGCCCAGCCAATAAGGTATCTATTTAGCTGTTCAATTCGATACTCCATGGGAAGCGCTTTTGACCTTGAGGTAAATTCTCGAATTCGTTGTTTTACCTTCTTCATGCTTTCTTTTGCGATTCGAATCTTTGGATCAGACTGGTGGGTAAAACTAAACCCTAGAAATTTTCGTTTCCATGGCCGGTCTACTGCACTTTTCTCAATGTTCACCTTAAGTTTTAGTTTATTCTCGATGAACCAGGAAATAGATGCCATTACCCGTTCGCCAGCCTTCTTTGAAGAAACGTAGACATTACAGTCGTCCGCGTAGCGGACAAATCTGAGCCCTCGTTTTTCTAGTTCCATGTCCAATTCATGCAACATGATGTTGGAGAGCAGCGGACT
>NZ_JBFEFW010000096.1:0-778 GCF_047229145.1 Brevibacillus jepli | reverse complement strand
ATCCCCAAGACGGCGATTGATGCCGTTGCCCCCACGTTGGAAGCATCCAGTGCCCGAAACTTGCGGCGCCGCTTGTTGATCAAAAAACTAGACAAGGCGGAAAAGCTGATTGAACGACTGGAACAAGATCTCCTCCCGTTTTTTGATAACCTGATGGACGCCGTGGTGCGGGAACGCGTCCATGATGTAGCAAGGCAGTTGATACGGGTATCCGAAAGACTGGACGGGGTGGTGTCGGGAAGGTGAGTCACCTGTTTGTAAACGGCCAGTTGATGACGGAAGATGTGTTCCGCTCCGATACAGATTACGATCAAACCGTTTTGAAACAATGGCATGAAAAAAAGCCGCGGATACAATGCGCGTGTCAGGCATATGCCATGCGAGCGGAGATGCACGTGCGAAAAACGCCCTACGGCCGCTATACGTTGGTCAACAATCCTGAACACTCCGACAAACATACACTTGCTTGTCCTTACTACGGGGAGGTTGAACGGTCCCGAACAGGGGAGAGGCGAGCAGTCGAAAAGGTTGGCGATCGCTTGGTCGTCCATATCAAGCTGTTCCCGGAAACAGGGACACAAACCGGGAAAAGCCGGGAGACGGGGAATCGAACCGGGGTTAAAACGGAAGAACAAACGCATCGTCATCGCTTGTTTCCTTCATTCGTCTTCGACTGGTACAAGCTGGCTGTCGAGCAACTCCAGGGAATGGGCAAGAAGATGACTCCAGCTTCCGTCCTGTACCACATGTGGCATTGCATGTCCCATCACCGGATCTG
>NZ_JBFEFW010000095.1:0-802 GCF_047229145.1 Brevibacillus jepli | reverse complement strand
AGAACAGCATCGACGAAATGGGGATTCAGGAGCCTTTATGGGTAACGGGGGAAAACGTCATAATCTCCGGTCATGAGCGGTGGAAGATCGCAAAACAGAAGGGAATGGGAGAGGTACCGGTACGAGTCGTGGAATCTGTCACGGAAGAAGAAATGCTGTACCTGCTTGTCATGGCCAATGATGCACGCCGCGGGGATGAGAAAGATCCAATGCGAAAAGCCCGCAAGATTAAGGTCTTGTACGACTATTGGGGAATCACGGTGGGGAGGCCCAAAAAGGGACACGATGACCACAATGCGAGAAAAACAAGACATGACGTGGCAAATCTAGTAGGGGAGGGAGAAAGAACGGCAAGACGATTGCTCAGACTCTTGGATTTGATTCCAGAACTACAAGAGCTGGTTTCCCGTGGCGTTATCGGCGTGGTGGCTGGGAACGAACTGGCTGCCTTGTCGGAAAAAGAGCAATGCCAGCTGTACGAGGCCATTACCCGTTCCCATGTCAAAGAGGTACGATCCCAAGAAATCCAGGCCATACGCAGCGAGCTGGAATATCTCCGGGAGCGCCGGTCGCAGCAGGTGGATCTGCAGGAAGAACAATTGGATTTGCTGGACATGAAAGAAGACGTATTGGCAGAAATGGAGGAGCAAGATGCAGCTGATGGTGGACAGAAGAATGAGTTGCCGGAAGAAGACAGGGAATGGCACACCGAACTGGAGAAGGAGATCCCCAAGACGGCGATTGATGCCGTTGCCCCCACGTTGGAAGCATCCAGTGCCCGAAACTTGCGGCGCCGCTTGTT
>NZ_JBFEFW010000094.1:0-845 GCF_047229145.1 Brevibacillus jepli | reverse complement strand
GCCTGAACAGGGAAGGACCGAACATCTAGGAAGAACGAGAAGCTAGGCGTTCATTCTTGCTAATGAGGCAGACAATCCGTAAGGACTTGCCCAGAGGAGGAAGTGGTGAATTCCACGGGGGAATCTGAGAGGGCTGAAGTAAGAATGGCACAAGTAGAAAGAACGTTCACGCGAAAGGAATACCTCAACATGATGAAGCAACTTCTGTCACGGGAAAACCTTCTGACAGCATTAAAGAGAGTGGAAAAGAATAAAGGGAGCCACGGTGTGGATGGTATGTCAGTAAAATCCCTACGTGAACATATCATGACCAACTGGGACTCCATCCGCCAACAGTTAGAGGATGGTACCTATCAACCGCAACCAGTCCGAAGGGTCGAAATCCCGAAACCTAGCGGTGGGGTACGGTTGCTAGGAATTCCTACTGTGACAGACCGCTTTATCCAGCAGGCAATCGCTCAAATTCTGACCCCAGTTTTCGATCCGATGTTCTCCGAACACAGTTATGGCTTTCGCCCAAATAGGCGAGGACATGATGCAGTTCGGAAGGCTAAAGGATTTATGAAAGAGGGGAAACGGTGGGTTGTTGATTTAGACTTAGAGAAATTCTTTGACAAAGTAAACCATGACAAGTTAATGGGGCTTATCGCCAAACGTGTCAAGGAAAAGACACTTCTCAGGCTTATCAGAAGCTATTTAGAATCGGGCATCATGATCAACGGGCTGGAGACAGCAAACGAGGAAGGAGTGCCGCAAGGTGGGCCTCTCAGTCCGCTGCTCTCCAACATCATGTTGCATGAATTGGACATGGAACTAGAAAAACGAGGGCTCAGATTTGTCCGCTA
>NZ_JBFEFW010000093.1:0-912 GCF_047229145.1 Brevibacillus jepli | reverse complement strand
ATATCAAAAGGCTGTCGTAATCGAAGAGGTAAACTCGATGATAGTCGGTTTATCGCTCTACTACAACAAGTCGATTTGCAGTAAGGTTTTCTCAAGCCTTGACAACAAAGTATTCAAAGCCTGTCACTACACATGGAAGTCGATGTATTACAACCAGAACGGCGGTAAGAACCTCGACCATGTGAAAACGGCAAAGGAACTTTCTAACAGACCAGCTAGACACGCCGGTTACACAACCAAATGTCACGCTGTCGAAGTTGAAGGGAAATGGGTGGGAATCACCAAGTTCTTCATGACTGGCTCAGATCGTGCAGTAAACTTCAACCAAGCCATGACTCCGTATACAGAGGAAGGCAGGAGTTTATACGCTCAGTTGTCCAAGAAGAAGAACCCATTGGATAGACCTCCGCTCTACAATCCTAACAGCTTTAGGTTAGCTAAGAAGAACTCACGTTCTTCAAATCATAACCTCAGAAAGTACAACTTTGAATACTACATGAATCGAGAGTACGCTTGGAATCGGGATAAAGGGAAATGTAAAATATGTGAGCTCGATATTTTACCGAACGACTATCACTGCCATCACATTGACCCAACATTACCATTGCACGAAATTAATAAAGTAGCCAATCTCGCTAGCGTCCATGACGGATGCCATGAATTGATTCATGGAACCTCGGAAGTTGATAATCCGAAAATGGCGAAGAAGCTATCTAAGTATAGGGAGAAACTAAAAGGTAAAGCTAAAGTGGTTAGTTGAGGGTTGATTGCCATGTTAATCCTTCTCGACCTTAAATAAGTCGGGGTCAGTTCGATGGAAAGCCGTATGCAGGGAAACTTGCACGTACGGTTTGGGACAGGGGAAAAGACGGAGGCGCACATGCCAAAGTTTTACCTATTGTCATCAAATGG
>NZ_JBFEFW010000092.1:0-918 GCF_047229145.1 Brevibacillus jepli | reverse complement strand
CAATTGGGGCATTCCGTATTTGGTGGTCTTTTTGTGTTATCCATGCTGCTGGGACTTTCATTTTTCGTACAAGACGGTATTGGGGGAGGGGATATGAAACTCCTTACCTTCTTGGGATTTGCACTTGGGTTCCCGCTCGTAAATGGGGTGATCTTATTGTCTTTTTTGTCGGGGCTCGTTTTTTCTAAAGTGATGAATCAAGTTCATGTACCGTTTGCACCGTTTATCACGTTTTCATTCATGATCCTTCTGCCGACGATTTCGGTGGGGTAATAAGGAGGAGGTGTCGATGGATCTGCCGGTAATCCAGCACGCCAAAGAAATATGCGAACAAGAATTACGAAAAGCGTTGGCAGCGGGAAAGCAGGGAGGGATTGAGATTTTTTACCAACCATTTGTTCACGTTGGGACAGGTCAGGTTATTGGAGCGGAAGCTCTCACACGATGGGTACACCCATTGTTGGGGGAGATTTCGCCACGAATTTTTGTTCCCCTAGCTGAATCGAATGGTCTGGTTGCTGAATTGGACCGATTCGTATTAACAGTTGCTTGCAGACAGGCGAAGAGGTGGCTAAATACTTATGGGCCAATACGAATCGCTATCAACATTTCCCCGCATTCCTTCCAACATGCCGACTTTGTTGCGGTTATCTTGAATGTTTTGCAAGAAACTCGGTTGCCCCCAGAGTGTTTGGAGATTGAACTGACGGAGAACATTGCGCTTCGACAAGAACATACCCTTTCGACATTCGCCAGGTTGAAAGGGATTGGAATAAAGATCGCGATTGACGATTTTGGTACAGGATACTCTTCGCTTAATTACCTGCGCATGTTTCCAGTAGACACATTGAAAATCGACCAAGTATTTGTGCAAGATGTGGAAAACAGCCAGCAGGAAGTTCCGATTACTTCAGCCAT
>NZ_JBFEFW010000091.1:0-985 GCF_047229145.1 Brevibacillus jepli | reverse complement strand
ATACCCATACTTCTCTAAAGGTGCTTCAGGTTCAACCACTACTAATACAACAGGAGAGTGTGATCAGTCTACAACAGTGTTAATGCTAATCTATCCAGTCCAAAGGTTGATGGTACAAGATGTCCTCATTTAGACGGTGAACACGTCCAAATGCTGTGATTAAGCCAATAAAGATGAAAAATTTGATGAGCTGAATTGTCCAATTCTTCACGTTTTTTACCGCAAAATAGCGTTGATGAGATATATCGGCCAAATGGCATAGTGATCTGGACATTGATGACCGACTTGCCGAGGGAAATTTTTACAGTCACAGCAATCTCCCCCTTCCGTCCCCCATGAGGGGGAAAAGCAGGGAACTCGTCCCCTGCACCCCATCGCTTGCCGCGTGAGCAGGCCCAGCAAGGGATTGCTGGGCGGTGTAATAGCGTCGGGAAAAAGGGGACACCAGTCAAGGCTATATAAACGCTTCGCGGCCTTGACTGGTTCACCGCTCTGGTCACTTTAGCAATCAGTTTCTGGTCATCCAACCTCATCAACTTTTGGACATTATGTGGTAGCTAAAACAAACAGACTGCAAATCCTGTATCTCTTTAAATAATGTTTCATCGACATAAAGATCCGCTGGACAAAAAACGACAGTCTCATCCTGTGGCAGACGTTGTTCCGTACCGTATATAAATAAGAGCACACCAAGGCGATCGCAGGAATAGTGTCCCTCCCTTCCGGCTCCAAAACAATCGGGATCTCATCAGGGAGCTGTTCTCGTAACAGCTCTTGCTGGGAAGAGACCGAGGAAATCCACGTATGTTCCGACATCTCCAGGGATCGCAACAGACGAATATTGCGTTGCAAGATCGATTCGGGATTGCCGTGATCATCTTGAAACAACTGGATATATTGCTTGGGATAAGACGGATGAGACAACGGCCAAAGTCTTGTTCCTGTTCCTCCCGAGAGAAGGACGAGCTTCATGACAAGTCAGTTC
>NZ_JBFEFW010000090.1:0-1050 GCF_047229145.1 Brevibacillus jepli | reverse complement strand
CAGGGAATGGGCAAGAAGATGACTCCAGCTTCCGTCCTGTACCACATGTGGCATTGCATGTCCCATCACCGGATCTGGATTGGGACGGAAGATTTTTATTGGTTTGGGTACGTCCCAAACGAGCGTTTTCGGCTGCCAAAACGGCGAAAGGTGGTGCTAGGCTGGCTGCGGGAGCGGGAAGAAGTGATCGGGGGAGAGCGGTGGGGGATTGAGGGCATGAAGTCGTGTTTGATCCGTGTTCTTGTTCCCGAAAACCATATCCCCCGCTACCGAGTGGATGGCAAGCTGGTAGTGCTCCGCGTCAATTTCGACCATCAGGAACCACGTTCTATTGCTCCAGCTGTGGGATGGCATATCACGGAAGAGGGCTGGTGGCTGCACAGTGGCGCTGAGCGGGAATTGCTCATGCTGTTGCGGGAACGAAAGCATACGATCCTTCGTCCGATTGAGCCGTCAGAGGAATGGTTGGGGTATCAGCCGGATTTTGTTCTGCCGGAGCGAAGTCCTCCTGTGTATGTAGATGTGTTGGATGAACCGGATGAGCTCTTGGAAGATCGGTCACCTCAAAAGAGGAAAAAGCAGGCGGAGATTTACCGAGCAGCGGCACGAAACCGGGTGATTCGCTATGTGCAGTGGCAGTCCGGTGATCCGATGGAACTTTGATGGGGAAAGGAGGGATCACATGATCGTCACCTATGGCGGATTGGATGCGTTTTTGCACACCTTGGTTGTGGGACCAACCGGGAGCGGGAAAACAAGTTACTTGCTCTCTCCCATGGCCATGCAAATCTTGGAGTCGTATAAGCGTGGAAACCGTGTCGGGATGCTGATTTTGGAGCCAAGCGGCGACTTTGTGGAGGATATTTACCAAGGGTGCCTTGCCTACGGTATCCCGGTTTGGCGAATCGATCCAACGTGGGACGGAAGCGATGGTCTGAACCCGCTGCTCGGCGAACCTCAAGTCGTCGCGGAAATGACGAGGACCGTATTGAAAAGGCTTTTTGGCAAACAAGAAGCCTTTTTTGCATTGGTGCAGGAAATGGCTGCACG